>JAFUZV010000146.1 GCA_017476425.1 Selenomonadaceae bacterium | reverse complement strand
TAAATTTTTATAAGTTCTTCCATTTTTATTTGATATTTCAAAGTAATGTTTTACTTAATCCCATTGATTATCTGTTAATTCATAATGTCTACCTGTAATTTTGTTCACTATATCAAATTAATGGAAATATTAAAAGTTATTTAACACTGCTTATTTTAACAAATACGAGGAACGATTGCACCAAGCGGCATATCAACAATTCTGATTGATCCGATCGAAGTTTTCAAGCCGACACGACCCGTCGAATTATTGACAACTTCACCGATCACTGCGGCATCAATTCCATATTTATGATTGTGCATAATTTTTAAAACTTTGTCGACATTTTCCGGCGGCACGAAAGCGATAAATTTTCCTTCGTTAGCAAGTTCCAGCGGATCAAAGCCTAAAATATCACAAACGCCTTGAACTTCTTCACGAATCGGCAAAACTTCTTCATCGATCAAAATTCCAACATTCGACGCAGAAGCAATTTCATTCAGCACAGCGGCAACACCTCCACGAGTTGGATCTCTTAACGTTGGAATGTTCGGAGCAACTTTTAAAACTTTTTCAACGAGATCGGACAGCGGTGCACAATCAGATTTCAAATTGAGTTTAAGAGCGTGACGACTTGCAAGAATCGACGCTGAATGATCGCCGATCATTCCGCTGATCAAAATTTTCATTCCGACTTTAACATTTCGTGGATCAATCGTCACGCCGTCAATAACTTCACCGATACCCGCCGTGTTAATAAAAATTCCGTCAGCTTGCCCCTTAGCAACAACTTTCGTATCACCTGTAACAATTTTAACACCAACTTCATCAGCCACTGATCTCATCGAATGAACAATTTTTTTAAGATCGTCGATCAAAAAGCCTTCTTCAATGATCATACCAACTGATAAAAATTTTGGAATTGATCCACTCATTGCAAGATCGTTTACAGTTCCACAGATCGAAATTTTTCCAATATCACCGCCATTAAAAAAGATCGGACGAATTACATAACTATCAGTCGTGAATGCTAATTTAAATTTTGCATTCTGCATTCTACATTCTGAATTAATAATCGCTCCGTCATGCAAAACATTCAGCATTGAATTATCAAACGTCGGCAAAATTATTTTTTCCAAAAGTTCACGGCTAATTTGTCCACCGGCTCCGTGTGCAAGAGTAATTTTTTCATTCATTAAGAATCATCTCCGAAAAAATTTTTTTCAAACGAATTAAATTATATCACGCAGAAAAAATTTCTATCAAAAAAATTTGCTCTTTTGACTAATTAACTCTTGACATTTTGTCTATAATGCGTTATCATATGCAACGTTGACGGCAGAACGCCGCCGCAATGATATTTGATTCAAAGATCGAACAATCAATAAAAATGATCGATCTTATTTTATAGGAGGCAAAAATTTATGATTAAACCGTTGGGTGACAGAGTTGTAATTCTGCCTGCAGAAGCTGATACTAAGACGAAGAGCGGAATTGTTATTCCGGACACTTCAAAAGAGAAACCGCAAAAAGGCAAAGTCGTAGCGATCGGCAGTGGCAAACTTCTTGATAATGGAAGTCGTGCAGCTATGGAAGTCAAGGTTGATGATAATGTAATTTTCAACAAGTATTCTGGCACTGAAGTTAAAGTTGACGATGTTGAATATCTCGTGATTCGTGAGAGCGACATTCTTGCAATACTTTAATTTAATTAGGAATTAAGAATGCGGAATGCGGAATTGAAAATTACTAATTCCGAACTCCGAATTCCTAATTCCGAATTAACATAGATTCGGAGGTAAATATAATATGGCAAAAGAAATTTTGTTTGATGAAGAAGCTCGTCGCGCTTTGATGAAAGGCGTTGATGCGCTTGCAAATGCTGTTAAAGTTACGCTTGGACCAAAAGGTCGCAACGTTGTTCTTGATAAAAAATTCGGCGCACCGGCTATTACTAATGACGGTGTAACGATTGCAAAAGAAATTGAACTTGCTGATCCGTTTGAAAATATGGGTGCACAACTCGTTAAAGAAGTTGCAACAAAGACAAATGATATTGCCGGTGATGGTACTACTACTGCAACACTTCTTGCACAGGCGATCGTCCGTGAAGGTATGAGAAATGTTGTTGCCGGTGCAAATCCTATGATCGTCAAAAAAGGTATTGAACTTGCAGTTAAGAAACTCGTTGAAGAGATCAAGAATAAAGCAAAGAAAGTTGAAGGCAAAGAAGCGATCGCACAAGTTGCAGCAATTTCTTCAGGTGATGAAGAGATCGGTCAATTAATCGCTGATGCTATGGAAAAAGTTGGCAATGACGGCGTTATCACTGTTGAAGAATCTAAGACAATGAATACTAATTTGTCAGTCGTTGAAGGTATGCAATTTGATCGCGGTTATATTTCACCTTATATGGTTACTGATACTGATAAGATGGAAGCAGTTATGGACGATCCGTATATTTTGATCACTGATCGCAAGATTAGTTCCATTCAAGATATTCTTCCTATTCTGGAGCAAGTTGTTAAACAAGGCAAGCAACTTGTAATTATCGCTGAAGATGTTGACGGCGAAGCACTTGCAACAATCGTTGTTAATAAACTTCGTGGCACATTTAAGGCTCTTGCTGTTAAAGCTCCTGGTTTTGGTGATCGTCGTAAGGCTATGCTTGAAGATATTGCAATTCTCACCGGCGGTACGGTTATCAGTGAAGACCTTGGACGTAAACTTGAAAGCGTTACATTTGATGATCTTGGTCACGCTCGTCAAGTTCGTTCAAATAAAGAAGAGACAACTATTGTTGACGGCGACGGCGATAAGAAAGCTATTGAAAGTCGTGTCGGTCAAATTCGTAAACTTATTGAAGAATCAACTTCTGATTTCGACAAAGAGAAACTTCAAGAACGTCTTGCAAAACTTGCAGGCGGCGTAGCAGTCATTGAGATCGGCGCAGCTACTGAAGTTGAAATGAAAGAAAAGAAACTTCGCATTGAAGATGCTTTGAATGCTACTCGTGCAGCAGTTGAAGAAGGTATTGTTGCAGGTGGCGGAACAACCTTTATTGATATTCTTAATGTGCTTAATGATGTTAAGGCTGATGGCGATGCTAAAGTTGGCGTTGAGATCGTCAAACGTGCTATTGAAGAGCCTGTTCGTCAGATTGCTAACAATGCAGGTCTTGAAGGTAGCGTTGTTGTTGAAGAAGTCAAGAAGTCTGCTGACGGTGTTGGATTCAATGCTTTGACTAATGAATACGTTGATATGATCAAAGCCGGTATTGTTGATCCTGCTAAAGTTACTCGTTCAGCTCTTCAAAATGCTGCTTCGATCGCCGCAATGGTTCTTACTACTGAAACTCTTGTTGCTGATAAACCTGAGCCGACTCCACCTGCTCCACCGGCAGGTATGGGCGGAATGCCAGGAATGATGTAATTTAATGTAGAATTAAGAATTAAGAATGCAGAATTAGGGCTGAATGCTAAAGGCTGAGGGCTAAGAAATTCTACATTCTGAATTAATTCTCTTGCCTGTGGTAGCGAGACTATAGGCAAGGCGATGACACAAAATTTTAAAGACTATCGTAATTTTAGCGATAGTCTTTTTTCGTGAAAATTTTTTTAAGAATGATAACGTTGAAGGAAAAAATATTTTTAACGGCGAAAATTATTTTAAAAGTTATAAAAATTAATCAAACGAGGTGATTATTTATGACATTTCCAAAAAATTTTCTTTGGGGTGGCGCAGTAGCTGCTAATCAATATGAAGGCGGCTACCTTGAAGATGGCAAAGG
>JAFUZV010000145.1 GCA_017476425.1 Selenomonadaceae bacterium | reverse complement strand
GCTCATGCATGACCACACCAGCCATGCAGATAAAGACAGCAACTACTTTTGCTGCATTTAATGAATCCTGGCCAAGCATAGAAAAGTCTTGATGTGGAGGAAAACACTGTTGTTCTTGCAACACATTGTACGGGCATTTGATAAATATGAATTCAAGTTGTTAGATTCGAGTTCTGTGTTCATTGATCAACTTGATCAAAAGTCTTAAGAATATCAGCGTCGGGTTCTTTATCCATCAAGCTAACAAAATAAATAGCGATCGAAGAAAAAATGAAGCCTGGAACGATCTCATAAAGTCCGAAGAGTGCAAATTGTTTCCAAATCAAAACAGTTAAACCACCGACGATAATTCCGGCGATAATTCCATTTTTAGTTGCACGTTTCCAAAATAGAGAGAATAAAATTGCCGGACCGAACGCCGCACCAAAACCAGCCCAAGCATAAGCAACCATATCAAGAATAAAAGAATCAGGATTGAAAGCGAGGAAGACAGAGATCGACGCAATGATCAAAACGGACGCACGAGAAATCCATACTAATTCTTTTTGATCAGCGTCTTTTCTCAAAACCATATGATAAAAATCATTCGCAAAAGCAGAGGCGGCGACGAGTAATTGAGATGAAGCGGTTGACATAATCGCAGCGAGTACAGCGGAGAGAACTAACCCGGCAATGATCGGCGGAAATAATTCATTCGTCATTGCAAGGAAAACTGTTTCTGTGTTAGTACCTTCAAGCGGCGTTGATAAATAAACTGCGCCGACCATTCCAACACCAACGGCGGCAGCAAGTGAAATTGTTACCCACGTCATAGCGATATTAGTTGCTTGTGGAATTTCTTTTGTTGAATTGATCGCCATAAATCTCACCAAAATGTGAGGCTGACCGAAATAACCAATACCCCAAGCAAGAAGTGAAACGATTTCAATAAAACCGATCGTCGTTCCGTCAGGTTTAATAAACGGATGAAACATTGATTCATTATAATTTTCAATCGCCGTTATCGTCTCACCAAAACCGCCGATCATCATTGCACCACAAACAGGAACGATCAAAATTGCAAAGAACATCATAACGCCTTGAATAAAATCAGTACGACTGACGGCTAAAAATCCACCGACGAGAGTATAAAAGACAACTGAGCCTGCGCCGATGAAGATCGCAAGTTCATAAGGCAGACCAAAAACCGTTTCAAATAATTTACCGGCGGCGACAAAACCACTTGAGGCATAAAGAATGAAGAAGATCAAAATAAAAATCGCAGGAATAATTCTTAAAAGTCCTGAAGTATCTTTATAACGATTTTGCAAAAAATCCGGCAATGTTAAAGAATTATTAGCGGCTTCAGTGTATTGACGAAGACGAGCCGCAACAAATTTCCAATTAGCGAAAGTACCGAGTGCAAGACCTAAAGCGATCCAACCGGCGTTGAGTCCTGCAACGTAAGCAAAACCAGGCAAGCCCATTAACATCCAGCCGGACATATCAGACGCTTCAGCACTAAGCGAAGTAACCCACGCTCCGAGCTTGCGATTGCCTAAAAAATAATCACTCATATTTTTAGTTCGACGGTAATAATAAACGCCGATCGCCATCATTGCGCCGATATAAAAAACGAAAGTATTAATGATAATTAAATCGTTAGTCATAATATCCTCCGATCAAAAATAATTTAGAATGTAGAATGAAGAATGTAGAATTAAATCATTTTGCATTCTGAATTTTGAATTATATCAATTAATTATCAATTTGTCCAAAAATTTATTGATCTTCTTGACAGTCTTTAAAGTCAATAATAAAATAACAGCTATGATATTTTGATTCATAGTAATTTTTTAGATAGGAGTTGTGATCTGATGATTGAGATCAGATTTGAAAAGACAAATGATTTAAAGGCAAAACCTGACGTTTCAAAAATTGGATTCGGTACACATTTTACTGATTATATGTTTGAAATGGATTATAACGATAAAGACGGCTGGCACGATCCGAAAATTGTTCCTTATCGTAATATTGAGATCAGTCCGGCTAATACAACTTTGCATTATGGACAAGCGATCTTTGACGGTTTGAAGGCTTATAAACACGGTGACAAGCCGGTTATTTTCCGTGCAAAAGATCATTTGAATAGAATTAACGTTTCTGCAAAAATTTTAGATATTCCACAAGTTCCGTTTGAAATTATGAATGCCGGACTTAAAAAATTAATTGCGATCGAAAAAGATTGGATTCCAACGGGTAAAGGTCAAAGCCTCTACATTCGTCCGTTTATCTTTGCAAATGATCCACATCTCGGAGTTAGTGTTAGTCGTAATTATAAATTTTTGATCATTCTTTCGCCGGTTGCTGCGTATTATGCACACGGTTTTGCACCGGTTAAAATTATGGTTGAAGATCAATATGTCCGTGCAGTTCGTGGAGGACTCGGTGCCGCCAAAACGCCGGCGAATTATGCTGCGTCACTTCACGCCGGACTTGTTGCACACGATAAAGGTTATGATCAAGTGCTTTGGCTTGACGGTGTTGAACGTAAATACATTGAAGAAGTCGGATCAATGAATATTCTTTTTAAGATCAATGGCGAAGTGATCACGCCGTCACCGAAATTACAAACATCAATACTTGACGGAATTACACATAGAACGGTTTTAGAAATTGCAAAAGATTGGGGTATTCCTGCGATCGAAAGAAAAATTTCTATTGATGAAGTTATGCAAGCGTATGAAGATGGAACGCTTGAAGAAGTTTTCGGCAGCGGTACAGCGGCTGTTATTTCACCAGTTGGATCATTGATCTATAAAGGCAAAGAATATATTATTAATGGCGGCAAGATCGGTGAATTTTCACAAAAAATGTATGATTATATCGAAGGCATTCATATGGGTGAAGTTGAAGATAAATTTGGCTATATCGAAGCCGCTGAATAATTAATTCGGAATGAGGAATGCGGAATTCGGATTATTAATTTTCTATTCCGCATTCCGCATTCTTAATTCCTAATTATCAAGGGGGTATGCGGATGCCGTTTGACATATCTTTCCCCGCTCATTTTCACGGAATAATTTCTACAATTTCTATTTTAGATGTTATTGATATAACAATCGTTGCAGCGATCATTTATAAAATCTATGAAATGCTGCAAGAGACTAGAGCAATAACATTACTCAAAGGCGTAATAGTACTGCTTGTAGTAGCAGTTGTTTGCAATACATTAAATTTACACGTAATATCCTGGCTCTTGCAAAAAGCAATTTCAGTATTAGTTGTAGCATTGCCAATCGTCTTTCAACCTGAATTGCGTCGAGCGTTGGAACATCTCGGCAAAGGTAAAATTCTTGGCAGATCTGTTTTTCTTGACGACACTGAAGCGCAGAATGTAGTTGATGAACTCGTTAAGACGGCAAAATCTTTATCTGCAACAAAAACCGGTGCATTGATCGTTATTGAAAGAGAAATGAAACTTAATGATATTAGTGCAACAGGTGTACATATTGATGGACTTATAAAATCAGAATTTTTATTGAATGTATTCATACCTAATACGCCGTTGCACGATGGCGCAGCGGTTATTCGTGGTAATAGATTAATCGCGGCGGCTTGTCTTTTGCCGTTGACTGAAAATCACGATCTTTCAACTGAATTAGGAACAAGACACCGTGCGGCGATCGGAATTTCAGAACAATGTGATGCACTTGTGCTGGTCGTAAGTGAAGAGACTGGCACAATTTCTATTGCTGAAAATGGACGAATTATGCGTCATCTTGATTCTGAAACTTTAAGAGCGGCTCTTAAGCCTGCATTTGTTTCGCCACAATCTAATTTCTTTTTAAAACTTCGTGGCAAAGATAATGAACAGGGCTAAATCGTAAGGGCTGAGGGCTGAGTAATTACCCATTGCCATTACTCATTACCCATTAAAAAGTGAGGTTGAAATTTTATGATAGCGCAAATTAGTAATTTATTTCGGCGAAATGTATTAGAAAAAATCGCTTGTATATTGATTGCAATTTTGCTTTGGATTGTGGTAATGGACGATCAAAATCCGGTTATCGAGGGATCGTATACCGTGCCGCTTTCGTTTACTGATCTGCCTGAAGGTTATAAAGTTTTGCATTCAGAACAGCCGGTGAGAATTAATTTGCGTGGACCTCGCTCCTATTTTGTGAATTATGAGGCTAAAGATTTTCGGGCTTATGCTGATCTTGCCGGACTTGATGAAGGTGATCACGAAGTCAAAATTGAGGCTAAATTTCCTCAAGGTTTTGAATTAATTTCAGTTAGTCCAACTCAAACGCAAATAAAACTTGATCCATACATTGAAAGACAAATGCCTGCTGATTTAATTGTTACCGGTGCCGCCGGTGCAAATGCAACTGTTACGAAAGTTGAACAGTCTTCGGAGACAGTAACTTTGATCGCTTCACGGACGGCGGCGCAGTCTGTAACTCGTGTTATAGGTTACGTTGGACTTTCCGGCAATAAAGAAGATTTTTCATTGCAAGTTCCTATGACGGCGATCAATGATGAAGGTCGTGCAGTCCCTGATGTTAGAGTTGTACCTTCTTTTATGAATGTTGACGTTAAAATTGAACTCGGTCTGCTGAAAAAAGTTGTACCGATTGAACCGGACGTTATCGCCGCTGAAGGTTTTGAACTTGATAAATTTACTGTTGATCCTGAACAAGTTGAGATCGCTGGAAAAGAGACAGTTATAAATTCAATCGAAAAAATTATTACTCAACCGATAACTGTTCCGCTTGGTGATATGTCGGCTAAACGTGCAGTAAATTTGATTGTGCCTGAAGGTGTAACTGTTAAATCAACGGTTGCAAATGTTTATGTAGAACTCAAGCGAAAAGTTGTTACAAATACGACGACTGATAATGCAGCTGCGACGACGACTAATTAATTTTGGAGAAAATAATATGTTAGACTTTGAACATCATAAAAATCAACGAGTTAGAAAGGCTTTTGAGATCGCTAAAATTGCCCACGCTAATCAAAAAGATAAATCCGGCGCAGATTATATCAATCATCCTATGGCGGTTGCATCGAATGTTGGTGAAGATATTTCAGCGATAATTGTTGCAATTCTTCACGACGTTATTGAGGATCACGGCGATAAATATAATTTGAATATTCTCAAGCGTGAAGTACATTTGACGGTGATTGAGGCGGCGGCGTTGAGGCTCTTAACTCACGATAAAAATATTTCTTATTTCGATTATATTGAAGAGATCAAAACGAATGAACTTGCAAAGAAAATTAAACTTGCAGACTTAAAACATAATTCTGATTTAAATCGTTTGAAATTGATCACTGCAAAAGATCAAAAACGCTTGAATAAATATAAAAAGGCTATCGAAATTTTAATGGGCAATGGATAATGTGCAATGAAAGATCGTTATTCTAATTACCCATTACCAATTACACATTACAAATTAAAATGGTGAAAGTTAATGCTGATTAAAAATTTAGCGGTAAATCTCAGCGACGATCGATCGCTTATTGAAATTGTTGCTCATCAATTAAAAATTTCGACTGAAAAGATCGTTGACGTTAAGATCATTCGTAAAGCGATTGATGCAAGACGTTATAAAGGATCAGAGATCAAATTTATTTATAATTTAGAAGTTGAATTGCTTGGTGAAAAAAAATCTTTGCCTAAGACTTCTCAAAAAATCCTCAGCCCTCAGCCCTACGCCCTCAACCCTATAATAATAGGCTTTGGTCCTGCCGGAATGTTTGCCGCGTTGACTTTAGCTAAAGCCGGATTAGCTCCAAAAATTTTTGAACGTGGAGGCGACGTTGACAGCAGACAAATCGCCGTTGAAAAATTTTTTGCTAATGGTCAACTTGATAATAATTCAAATGTACAATTCGGTGAAGGCGGCGCAGGTACATTTAGCGACGGCAAATTAACTACTCGTCTTAATGATGAAATGATGTCGTCGATCATTGAAACTTTTATTGAAGCCGGTGCGCCGGAAGAAATTCGCTATCTTCAAAAGCCGCATATCGGAACAGATAATTTAAGAAAAGTTGTAAAAAATATTCGTCAAAAGATTATCGCACTTGGTGGCGAAATTTTTTTTAATGCTCAAATTACTGACGTTGAGATCAGCGGCGGAAAAATTCAAGCAGTGATTGTAAATGACGATCAACGAATTGCAGCTGATAAAGTTTTTTTTGCGATCGGTCATAGTGCAAGAGATACTTATGAAATGCTTTTGAATAGAGGCGTTGAAATGGAGTCAAAAGCATTTGCGATCGGCGTAAGAATTGAACATCCGCAAGAATTTATTGATCGTGCACAATATGGCGTTGATTTTCAAAATCCTAAATTGCCCGTTGCAGATTATTTTTTGACTTTCAAGGATACTGTTAATCAACGTGGAGCATATAGTTTTTGTATGTGTCCCGGCGGTCAAGTTGTAGCGGCGACTTCTGAAAATGATCGTGTTGTTACAAATGGAATGAGTAATTTCAAGCGTGATTCTAAAATTGCAAATGCGGCGATTCTTTCGACGGTTTCAACGAATGATTTTGCTGATTTTGGACGTGATGCACTCTGCGGCGTAAGATTTCAACGTTATTATGAGTCGTTGGCTTTTGATCTTGCCGGTAGAAATTATTTTGCGCCGGTGCAAAGTGTCGGCGATTTTTTGAATGGTTGCAGCGGATCGAAAAATTTTTTAACAACTCCGACTTATCCGATCGGTTTTAAAGCTGTTGATCTTCATAATTGCTTACCAAAATTTGTAACGTCGACGCTTGAAAATGCGTTGAGATCATTTAATAAAAAAATTCCTAATTTCGCCGCTGATGATGTCGTTATGACCGGCGTTGAAACTCGAACTTCTTCACGGTGTAGAATCCTTCGCAACAAAGAAAATTTTCAATCGATCAATGTTGAAGGACTTTATCCGATCGGTGAAGGTGCAGGATATTGCGGCGGGATTATGAGCTCGGCACTTGACGGAATGAAAGCGGCGATCAATTATTTGAAGTTTGTCTAATCAATGAATAAATAATTTTTTTGATATTGGAGGAAATTTAATGC
>JAFUZV010000144.1 GCA_017476425.1 Selenomonadaceae bacterium | reverse complement strand
CGATCGTTTAACCAAGTGGCTTTTGGAATTTTACGTACAGCGTGGATAATTAAACATTGTTCAAAAATTTCTGGTGTAACTGATAAACCGCTATGACTAGTAAATGGTCCAGATAAAAATGACGTTTGATTTTGATTTGAAAAATCATTTGAACTACACATAAATGAAGCTAAAAAATCTTCAGCAACTTTATTTCTAGGTTCTTTATTTTTGTAAGCAACATTCAATGCACTTGAAAATGGCGGAAGAATTTTTTTCAATTTTGGACGTTTAAACCATTTATTTAAAAATTTATCACTCTTCGCTGTATTGAATTTTTTAATAGCAATTTTTTCAATCGTCGAATTATAAACATCAAGAGAAATTTTTTCTTCAGCAAAAGAAAATATTTTATTCAAATGCCAAATTAAAAATCCAACAGGAAATTTACCTTTACAGCCTTGAAAATTTTGTGATGAAAATGTAAAGCCACTTTCAAATTTTGCAAAGAAAAATTTATCACGCAGTCTCATAGCAAGTTCAGCATTAATATATTTTAATGTTGAAAACATTCCAAGCCAAATTTCACGATCTTTAAATTCAAGAATGATTCTATAAAGAAATTGAATATAAAGTTCACGACTTGCTTCACCTAAATTATCATTTTTCATTAACTTTTGAATCTCTGTAGATGAGACATTTAATTTATCTTTGCGATTTTTATCAAATTCAAAAGTGCTAGGCATTGCATAAGGCGGATTGAAGAAAATGATCCATTTCAACTCTGGATTTTTAAGATCGTCAACTAATTTCTGCGGCATCTTATGTTTAACATTGAGATTCTCAAGGACAATTTCATTACCAAAAAAATTTACGTCGTCATTTAAATAATCGTATTGAAAGACAGTCGCCTCAGGAAAAATTTTCTTGCAATATTTAGCATCATCATCAAGCAAAGTTGAGATGTAACAATATTGAAGAGCTTCCGCCGGCAATACAAATTCTAAATTTCCTGTACCGGCAGCCATATCCCAAAGTCGAAAATTTTTTGATTTGTACCAATTCGATCCGATCGTCCGTTCTAAATAATCAAGTGCTTTTTTAGCAAAGTCGATCGGCGTGAAAAATTCACCAGTGAAACGCCTTAATTCGATCTCACTCATTCGATCCATTTTTTGACGTATCGCTATAACCGTTTTGGAATTGTAAATTTTTTCGTAGACACTCCAGAAATATTTATAATCGTCGATCGGAATTGACTTTTCAATCAGATCGCCATTGCTCATTCTGAAAATCACCGTTTTATCAAGCAATGTTGATCGTCCGTTCTCAATATCAGTTATGAAGTACTCCGAACATTTTCGACCATTCTCAACGTAATTTTCAAACAGCGATCGCCAATACTGAAATATCTCAAAAAAATTATCTTCATTGATCTCTTTTTTGACTTCGATCAACTGAATTTGTTCATTCAAAAGATATTTCAAGCGATCGACAAAATTATTTTCATCTTCAACGTTTGAAAGATCGTAAACGTGAAGATTTTGAATTGAAGAATCATTTTCAAGATCGGCAACTAATTTTTTGCAAGGATTCGACGGAGCTAAATCCCAATCATAATTTCTGCGATTCGATTTTAAATAATAATTTTTGAGTTTAACAGTCTCAACGATCAATGCAGAATTTTTATCGATGCCGCAAATGTACTTGCTCGGCACTTCTGCGACATTACCATATTTCAGCTTCCGAACGTAATATAAAGCCTGAGCAATGATTTTTGATCGAGAAGAAATTTTTTGAAGATCGGAATCAAATTTAAATTCAAAAGTGATTTGAGGAGTGTAGAGATCAATTTTATTTTTGGCGTTAAGCGTCAATTTGAAAAATTTTATAAATCGACTCTTCAATTCTTCCTCGTTAGTGCATTCTTGAAACGTTTTGTAAAGTGATTTGTTCATAATTATTTTTGTTCGATAGCCTTGAGAATCTGATCTTCACTCCAGCCAGTTGCTTTAATGATAAACTCTATTGGCAGTCCAACATTGGACATCTCTTTCACTTTCTCAGACATTTCAAGATCAAATTTTTCTATGTAATACGTCAGCAACGTTACTTCACTATCCCAAGAATCAAAATAAAAATCTTTAATATCATTCTTGTGATCTTTGAGAAAATCGTCCATAACGCCATTATTTATGCAGTGTTCGCAAGCCTCCTCTATTGCCTTATCTCTCATTTTTTTGTAACCTTCATCGTTCCTAATTCGATCCAAGAAAGCGTTGAAGTTTTTAATGTTCATAAATATATCCTCCTAAATAAAATTAAATTATTCTTGAGATGCTACTTTAAAAATCTGATCTTCGTTCCAGCCAGTAGCTGCTTTTATAAGTTCAATTGACGCTCCGGCTTTGAGAAAATTTTTCACCATTTCAAATTTGCCTTGTTGTTCACCTTTAGCAATACCTTCAGCACGACCTTCAGCACGACCTTCTGCGCGACCTTCTGCAAGAAATTCAGCACGGAATTTAGCTCGCTCTT
>JAFUZV010000020.1 GCA_017476425.1 Selenomonadaceae bacterium | reverse complement strand
CTCACCAACTTCAACTTCTGATCCATTTGCAAGATCACGACCATAACATTTTTTGCAAACGCCAAATTGACTTTTACACGTTAATACACTTCTGATCGTTACTTTATCACGAACAGCGGCGATCTTGTCTGCTAATTCAGCGTCGATTGTTTCGTTGATATTTCCGATCTCCTCACCAGTTGCAGGATCAATAATATCTTCAGCAAGTACACGTCCGATAATTCGATCTTGCAATGATTCAATTATTCCGCTACCTTCTTTGATCGCCTCAACTTCAATTCCTCTTATGCTGTGATTTCTAACAAATACTTCTTTTGCATCGCTGTCTAAGAGTGCCTCGATCAATTCATCATTGAGATAGTCACCGACTTCAACGATATTATTTCCATTTTGATCAGCTATTGCACGAGTAACTTCTTTGCCTCTGAGTTCTCTAATAATATTATCGTGAGTTTCATCTCTTTCATCTTCGTCGTGAGTTCCAAGCAAAATTTCTTCTTTAACCATAACGTGTCCGCTAAAATGCGGCTTTGTTAATGTAGTACCTTTGATAACAATTTTAGGAACATTATGAGCACCGATCAACGTCAATGCTTGATCGTCTAAAGTGCTGTCTTTTGCAACAAGTAATTGACCGTCATATGGATCAACTACATTTTCGGCGATCTCACGTCCTAAAAGCGACTCATTTAAAATTTCTAAAGCGTCAAAAGTATCTTCTGCAAGTCTAGCCCTCATCATTAACAAATTAACTCTTGTAATATCGCAGTCATCTTCACGAACAATAACATCTTGTGCAACATCAACAAGTCGACGAGTTAAATAACCGGAGTCAGCAGTTCTTAATGCCGTATCTGCTAAACCTTTTCTTGCGCCGTGAGACGAAATAAAATAATCAGAAACGCTTAAGCCTTCACGGAAATTTGCAGTGATCGGCAAGTCGATAATTTTACCGGAAGGATCAGCCATTAATCCACGCATTCCGGCAAGCTGTCTCATCTGTTGCTTATTACCACGTGCACCGCTGTCAGCCATCATAAATATCGGATTAAAGTTTCCTTCTTTAGCTTGATCTGCAAGATTTTCCATCATCGCATCAGCAACATCATTCGTTGCATCAGTCCAAAGATCAATGACTTTCTTGTAACGCTCATTCTCTGTAAGTTGTCCACGATTAAATTGATGCTCAACACGATTAACTCTCTTGCTCGTTTCGTCGATAATTCCGACTTTCTTTTTAGGAACTTCAACGTCAGAGATCGCAACCGTCATTCCGGCGATACAAGCATAATGATAGCCGAGCTTTTTAACTTGATCGACAACTTCAGCAGTCTTAGTTGCACCGTAACGATAACACGACGCTACTAATTTTCCGAGTTCCTTTTTGTTCATCAAAATTCCAAGCGTCCATTGTCCATCTTTATCCTGTTTGTAATATCTTAATTCTTGCGGAAGAATTTCATTAAAGATCATTCGACCTAATGTTGTCTTGACGATCACATAATTTTTTCCTTCTTCTGATTCACGGACTTTTTTCGGTACGTCGTCAATTTTAATTCTTGCAAAAATTTCCGCCTGCAATTCTAATTCTTTGACTTGATAAGCCATTAATGCTTCTTCAATACCAGTTACAAATTTTCCTTGACCTTTTGCGCCAGGTTTTACAATCGTTAAATAATATGTACCTAAAACCATATCTTGAGTCGGAACAATGATCGGCTTGCCATCTTTCGGTGCAAGTATGTGATTCGCCGCAAGCATTAAAACTCTTGCTTCAGCTTGTGCCTCTGCTGATAACGGCAAATGAATAGCCATTTGATCGCCGTCGAAGTCTGCATTATAAGCTGTACAAGCTAACGGGTGTAACTTCAATGCACGACCTTCAGTTAAAACCGGTTCAAATGCTTGAATACCTAAGCGGTGAAGTGTCGGTGCACGATTCAATAATACCGGGTGTTCTTTGATAACTTCTTCTAATACGTCCCAGACTTCTGAAGTTGCACGTTCAACTTTTCGTTTTGCCGCTTTGATATTTTGCACGATTTTATCACTGACTAATTTTTTCATAACAAACGGCTTGAATAATTCCAACGCCATTTCTTTTGGCAAGCCGCATTGATGAAGTTTTAACTCAGGACCAACAACGATAACTGATCTGCCGGAATAATCAACACGTTTACCCAAAAGGTTTTGTCTGAAACGTCCTTGCTTACCTTTAAGCATATCACTCAATGATTTTAACGGACGATTGCCCGGACCGGTTACAGGACGACCTCGACGACCATTATCAATCAAAGCGTCAACAGCCTCTTGCAGCATACGTTTTTCATTGCGAACGATAATATCAGGCGCACCGAGATCAAGCAATCGACGAAGACGATTATTTCTGTTGATAACACGGCGATAAAGATCATTAAGATCGCTTGTTGCAAAACGACCGCCATCAAGTTGCACCATCGGACGAAGTTCCGGCGGAATTACCGGCACAACGTCAAGGATCATCCATTCAGGACGGTTGCCGCTCTTTCTCATAGCCTCAACAACTTCTAATCTTCTGATCGCACGTAATTTCTTTTGACCGCCGCCGCCTTCTTTTAACTCACGGCGTAATTCTTCGCTCATTTCATCTAAATCTAATTCCGCAAGTAATTTTTTAATCGCCTCTGCGCCCATACCAACTTTTAATTGACTGCCATATTTTTCACGAGCGATTCTATATTCACCTTCGCTCATTAAATCTTTCTTTTTGATTCGTTTTTTCTCTTCAACGCCTTCTTGTTCAACAGGTGCTTCAAGGACAATATAAGAGGCAAAATATAAAACTTTTTCAAGTTGACGCGGCGAAAGATCTAAAATTAAACCCATTCGACTTGGAATGCCTTTGAAATACCAGATATGACTCACCGGCGCAGCAAGTTCAATATGTCCCATACGTTCACGACGAACTTTAGCACGAGTAACTTCAACGCCGCAGCGATCGCAGATCATACCTTTATAACGAATGCGCTTATATTTTCCGCAATGACATTCCCAATCTTTCGTTGGTCCAAAAATTCTTTCACAGAAAAGTCCATCACGTTCAGGCTTAAGCGTTCTATAATTAATCGTCTCAGGTTTTTTAACTTCACCGTGAGAAATTGCACGAATTTTATCAGGTGAAGCTAAAGCTATTGAGACAGATAAGCAAGACAAAACATCGAACATAAAAATCAGCACCTCATTTTTAATTCGGAATGCGTAATTCGTAATTCGGAATTGAAAGATCAATAATTCCGCATTCCGCATTCTTAATTCCGAATTATTCATTCGTCGTCGTCAAAATGATCATCAAAGTTAATATTATTCAACACGTCTGAAACATCAGGATCATCATCGGAATTAGATTTTTGATCAAGATCACGAAAATCTTCAGAATCAGGATCAATATCCGCGTCAAGTGAGTCAATATAATCTTCAATGTTATTCAGCTGTGTAAAGAAGAGATCATCAGAAAGATCATCAAGATCATCTTTGTCCGTTTCTTCTTCATTCTCAAATATTTTTTCAGGATCAGTTGATTCTTCAGACTCAGCAATTTCTTCAATAGGCAGATCAGCAGCGGTTGAATAAGTCTGTTCAATATCACCAGGCTCTTTGCCTTCTTCATAAGTGATCATATTAGCAGGATCAACAGCGACGGTTGCAGGTTTAATTTTGATCGGCAGATCGTCATCATCTTCTTCATCTTGAATGTTGATCTCTTTTGCATCAGCAGAAAGAACTTTAACATCAAGTGCGATCGACTGCAATTCTTTAATCAAAACTTTGAATGACTCAGGGACACCAGGCTCAGGAATATTTTCACCTTTAACGATCGCTTCATAAGCCTTAACACGTCCGACAACATCATCAGATTTAACCGTCAAAATTTCCTGCAGAGTATAAGCCGCACCATAAGCCTCAAGTGCCCAGACTTCCATTTCACCGAAACGTTGTCCGCCAAATTGTGCTTTACCACCGAGCGGCTGTTGAGTAACTAATGAATAAGGACCCGTCGAACGAGCGTGAATTTTATCATCAACAAGGTGATGAAGTTTTAACATATAAACGCAACCAACAGTTACAGGATTTTCAAACGGCTCACCTGTCCTGCCGTCATACAAAGTTGTTTTACCTGTTCGATCCATTCCTGCGGCGATCATTGTATTGATAACGTCTTGCTCACTTGCACCGTCAAATACCGGCGTTGAAATATGTAAACCGTCTTCACCGGCTTTAGGAATACCATTTGAAGGATCATAACCGACTAACGAACTCAAGCTGTCGATAATTTCATTTGCCTTTGAAGTTTTCAAACTCTTTCCGATCTCTCTTGCCGCCATACCTAAATGTGTCTCAAGAATTTGACCAATATTCATACGTGACGGAACGCCGAGAGGATTTAAAACAATATCAACCGGCGTACCATCAGGCAAGAATGGCATATCTTCTTCACGCATAATTCTTGATACGACACCTTTATTACCGTGACGACCGGACATTTTATCGCCGACAGAAATTTTTCGTTTCTGTGCAATGTAAATTCTCACAAGATGATTGACACCAGGTGATAATTCTTCATTCGATTCGCGATCAAAATGTTTAATTGCTACGATCTTTCCGGCTTCACCGTGAGGCACTCTTAAAGACGAATCACGAACTTCACGAGCTTTTTCACCAAAAATTGCACGGAGCAATCTTTCTTCTGCCGTCAATTCTGTTTCACCTTTAGGCGTAACCTTGCCGACAAGAATATCACCCGGACGAACGTCAGCACCAACACGAATAACGCCATCTGCGTCAAGGTCTTTCAAAACGTCTTCAGAGATATTAGGAATATCACGAGTAATATCTTCTGAACCTAATTTTGTGTCACGTGCTTCACATTCGTATTCTTCAATGTGAATTGAAGTATAAATATCACGCTTGACAAGGTTTTCACTCAACAAAATTGCATCTTCATAGTTGTAACCTTCCCAAGGCATATAAGCAACAATAATATTATAACCTAATGCTAATTCACCTTCGTGAGTTGCCGGACCGTCAGCGATCGGCTGCATAATCGTGAGATGATCACCTAGATCGACAATCGGCACGTGATTAAAACAAGTTCCTTGATTCGATCTTGCAAATTTATTGAGTCGATAGCAAAGCGATAATTTACCGTCAAAAGTGATCACATCAACTGCATCTTTATCATTGCTGAAAATTTTTGTCTTCTTGATTTTCGGATGCTGCAATCTGTTTAAAGTTGAATCGTCCATAACGTCAACAGCATTATAAATAATTTCGCCGGTTTCATCACGGAAAAGAATTTTATCACGATCAGCATTGAATTTTGGATCAAAGAATTGAATAATTTCAGTTTTATAAATGGGATCGATCTCTTCAACGATAAAATTAGCGTCGATATAAACAACTTTACCATTGAGTTTAGCAAGCGGCATAACACCGGAATCACGAGCGGCTTTAAATTCCATACCGGTGCCGACAAGCGGCGACGCAGTACGAAGTAATGGCACGGCTTGACGCTGCATATTTGCACCCATCAAAGCACGGTTAGCATCGTCGTGCTCCAAAAATGGAATCATTGCCGTAGCGATCGAAACAACTTGTTTAGGCGAAACGTCCATATAATCAACAGTATCAGCATTGATCAAAACAGTTTGTTCATTAACACGAGCTGTAACTCTTGCATTCTTAAACCAATTATTTTGATCAAGCGGCTCATTAGCTGAGGCGATCGACGCTTTTTGCTCTTTATCAGCCGTAAGATAAATAACTTCGTTAGTGACAGTTTTATTAATTTTGTCGACGATTCTATAAGGTGTCTCAATAAAACCATAACGATTAACGCGACCATAATTCGACAGCGAGCCGATCAAACCAATGTTCGGACCTTCAGGCGTTTCGATCGGGCACATTCTGCCATAGTGAGAGTTATGCACGTCACGGACTTCAAAGCCGGCACGTTCACGACTTAAACCGCCGGGACCAAGTGCTGAAAGTCTGCGTTTATGTGTAAGTTCAGAAAGTGGATTATGTTGATCCATAAACTGCGACAACTGACTTGATCCAAAAAATTCTTTCATAGCGGCAACGATCGGACGAATATTTATTAAACTCTGCGGCGTGATAATTTCGGCAGCGGCGGTTGTCATTCTCTCACGTACAACACGCTCCATTCTTGTCATACCAATTCTATATTGATTTTGTAAAAGTTCACCGACAGCTCTAACTCTTCTATTGCCTAAATGATCAATGTCGTCAACTTTGCCTATACCGTCCATTAAATTAAGCAGATAACTTATCGCAGAAAGAACATCACTGATCATAAGAGTTCGATCATCTTTCTCATCTAAAGCCGGAGTACAAAGCATAGGAATAATTTTTTCTGAATTGTTGGGATTGAAAACTTTTAACTTGATCGGCATTTCATCATTAAGATCAAACGTTTCCATTTCGTTATCGATTTTAATTGCCGCTATCATTTCATCAGTTAATTCAACGTTAGCAGGCAACAAAATTTCACCGGTTTCGTTGTCAACGAATGGTTCAGCAAGTGTTAAACCTTCAAGACGATTTCTCCAGCCGAGTTTATTTGTAAATTTATAACGACCAACAGTAGCAAGATCATAACGTTTCGGATCTTTAAACATTGCGTGAAGAAGTTGTGAGGCACTTTCAGAAGTAGCCGGTTCACCCGGACGAAGTCTTTTATAAATTTCCTTCAAAGCATTATCACGATTATCTTCTTCAGGGTGATGAGCTTGAATATGTTCATCAATAGCAAATTTAATTCTTTCGTCGTAGTCGAAGAGTTGCAAAAGAAATTCATCATCTTCAAAACCGAGTGCACGAAGTAAATAAATGATCGGCAATTTACGAGTACGATCAATTCTGACTGAAATTGAATCAGAAGAATCAGTTTCAAATTCAAGCCATGCACCACGATTAGGGATCAAAGTTGCCTTGAAAAGTGGATGTCCGGAAGTATCGATCGATTTTTCAAAGTAAGCACCAGGCGATCTGACTAATTGCGAAACAATAACACGTTCTGCACCATTGATAATAAATGTGCCGGTACTTGTCATTAATGGAAAATCGCCCATAAAGACTTCTTGATCGATAACGCCGCCGCCTTGTTCCTTATTAACAAGCTGAACATTGACACGAACAGGCGCAGCATAAGTTACATCACGTTCACGGCATTCAGCGAGAGAGTATTTAGGTTCACCGATAGAAAAGTCTTTGAAAAAAAGTTCAAGATTACCCGTGAAGTCGGTGATTGGTGAAATATCTCTTAAAATGTCGCCTAAACCTTCCTCAATAAACCAGTTGTAAGAATTAATCTGAATATCGAGAAGATGAGGCATTTTCATAACTTCTTTGATTCGAGCATAAGAATATCTGTAATTATTACCGACTTTAACCGGACTAAACATAAATAACATCACTCCTAAAACTAATTCAGGGCTGAGTCGTGAGGGCTGAGGCTAAGGGATCATTAACTTGTCCCTGTTTCCTCTCAACTATTCCCTAACGAAAGAAATCGATCTTCGAGAATCGAAACTATTTTTCTTGCAGCAGTGCCATCACCGTAAGGATTAGCGGCTTTAGCCATCTTGTCATATTCAAATTCATTCGTAAGCAGAAGATTAGCAGCATTGAAAACATTATCGGAATCAGTGCCAACGAGTTTAACTGTACCTGCGGCGATTGCTTCCGGGCGTTCCGTCGTATCTCTTAACACAAGAACCGGAACACCTAAAGCCGGTGCTTCTTCTTGCAAGCCGCCGGAATCAGTAAGAATTAAATTAGATCGTGCCATTAAATTAGCAAACGGCTCATAATCTAATGGATCGATCAGCAAAACACGATCAACGCCGCCGAGTTCTTCATTAACAACTTGACGAACATTAGGATTTTTATGAACCGGAAAGATCACAAGTAAATCATTAAAAGTATTAATCAATCGCTTGAGTGCTTTATAAACGTGCCTCAACGGTTCACCGAGATTTTCTCTGCGATGAGTTGTAACTAAAATAACACGATTTTTTTTGAAGTCAATATTTTGCAAACGTGAATCAGCAAAAGTAAAATTTTTCTTGACAGTCATAAATAAGGCGTCAATAACAGTGTTGCCCGTTACGAATATAGAATTTTGATCGACACCTTCAGCAAGCAAATTATCTTTAGCGATCTGCGTCGGTGCAAAATGAATATCAGCAAGTGAACCTGTCAATTTACGGTTGATCTCTTCCGGAAATGGTGAATATTTATTGCGAGTTCTAAGACCTGCTTCAACGTGTGCAACCGGAATATGTAAATAAAATGCTGCAAGAGCCGCCGCAAAAGTAGTCGTCGTATCACCGTGAACAAGGATCAAATCTGGTTTTTGCTGATCTAAAACACTTTTAAGACCGAGAAGAGCCTTAGATGTAATGTCAAAAAGTGTTTGATTTTGCGCCATAATATTTAGATCAAAATCCGGCACGATATTAAAAAGATTCAAGACTTGATCAAGCATATCACGATGTTGAGCGGTGACGGTTACAAGCGGTTGAAAAGTATGATGATTTTTCAACTCTAAAACGACAGGTGCCATTTTGATTGCTTCAGGACGTGTTCCAAAAACGGACATAACTTTAAATTTAAAAGACATAAAAACAACCTTCCAAAAAATAAAAAAATAATTATATTGATCGACACTAATAGATCGATAATATGAGAAAAAATTTTAGCAACTACTCAGAATACCGATTTTTTTTGCGCCGTAAAATATCGCAACAAGGACAATCATAAAGATAATAATTGCGATTTTAAAACTAACTTCAGTAAGAGCAACGGCACTTAAACCAAGCAAAGCACTAATGACATACATCAAAAGAACTGCTTGACGTTGAGAAAAACCTAAACCTAACAAACGATGATGAAGATGACCTTTATCCGGTTTGAAGATCGGAACACCTCCACGAAAACGGCGAATGATCGCAAAAGTTGTATCAAGAATCGGAAGACCTAAAGCAAGAATCGGAACGATCAAAGCGATCGTAGCGGCACATTTAACAGCACCGATAACTGAAATTCCGGCAAGCATAAAGCCTAGAAATAATGCACCGGAATCACCCATAAAAATGCAGGCAGGATTAAAATTGTAGAAGAGAAAACCAACGGCAGCACCAGCAAGT
>JAFUZV010000019.1 GCA_017476425.1 Selenomonadaceae bacterium | reverse complement strand
TTTATTTCTTGCAAGACACGCTAGAAAAGTTTACGGATTAGAGATCGTCAGCTCGGCGATCGCTGATGCTAAACTTAATGCAAGATTGAATAATATTCGTAATGCTGAATTTAGAATTGGCGACGCAGTGATAATGCTACCGAAATTAGGAATTCGCCCTGATGTGATCGTTCTTGATCCTCCTCGTGCAGGTTGTGATGAAAAAATTTTGTTGACGATCGCTAAACTCAAGCCGGAAAAAATTATTTATGTCTCTTGTAACCCTGCGACGCTTGCAAGAGATTTAAAAATTCTCACTGAAAACAATTTCACAACTAAAATAATTCAGCCTGTCGATATGTTTCCATTCACAACTCATATTGAATCAGTTGCACTTTTGAAATTGAATTGAAGCAGTTACAAAAAATTTTTGCAGCTGATTTTTTTGTTGAAAATTTTTAGTTATAACTTAAACAAAAAGATAGATATAATTTTTAAGTATTTGACAATTTTTCTTTGCCACTCTAATATCAACACATAAAAATTTTTTCGAGGTGTTGACGATGTTCAAATTCAAAAAAACTACAATTTTGGCGGCGGCGATGCTTGCAGGTACAATTTCATTTGCAAATATCGGTGAAAATTCATTTGCTCAAGCAGCGACCGTAACCTCAACAACAATGAAAAATTCTTCAATCACGAATCTTAAAAATGATACTAGAGTTTTCAAAGTCGATAAGGAAATTTTATCAGATTTAACGGCAGACTCTTTTTAATAGGAAGTGATAAGATGAAATTTTTATTTATGGCATTAATTTTGATAATTTCAATGATCGGTTTAACAGGCTGCGGCGAATCAAAAAAAGTTGCTGAAAAAAAACATTTAACAACTTCAACTGAAAATCAAGAACTCAAAATTAAATTTGCTGATCAAACATTTGAATTGATTATTGAAAATAATCCAACGACGGCGAAATTTATTAAAAACTTACCGCTTGAAATTGATATGCAGGAACTCAACGGCAATGAAAAATATTTTTACTTCAATGAAAGTTTTCCGACAAATTCAATTAATCCGAAGACAATTCAAGCCGGTGACTTAATGCTTTACGGTGATAATTGTCTTGTTTTATTTTACGAAAATTTTTCGACACGATACAGTTACACTCGTTTAGGTCGCATTAAAAATCCTGAAAATTTAGCTGAAGTTGTTGGAAGTGGTAAAGTTCACATAATTATTTCAAATTGATTTTTTAATGGAGTGATTTTTTTTGAAGGACAAAACTTTATTGATCTGGATTTTAGTTGTCGGTGTCTTCGGAATTTTAAATACTGAAATGGGCGTTATCGGAATTTTGCCTTATGTCGCAGAAAGTTATCAAGTTGATCTGACGACAGCAGGACTTTTGATCAGTCTCTTTGCATTAGGTGTTGGAATTGCCGGACCAACAATGCCGCTGATTTGTTCAAGATTTCCTAGAAAAGCAATGATGTTATTTGTTCTTGGAATTTTTACGATCTGCAATGCAATTTCAGTTTTCACAACTGATTTTGATATTCTTCTTGCACTTCGTGTAATTCCTTCGATATTTCATCCGGTTTATTGTGCAATGGCGTTTAGTATGGCGGCGGAGATCGGCGGAAAAAATGCTCCGAAAGAAGTTGCAAAAATTAATATCGGTGTAAGTGCCGGAATGGTTGTCGGCGTTCCGATCAGTAATTTTTTTGCTGAAAATTTATCTCTGCAAGCCTCAATGAGTTTTTTTGCAATAGTAACGGCGGCGGCATTAATTGCAACGATTATTTTTGTGCCGACGATGAAACAACAAAAGCCGCTTTCGTACGGCTCACAAATAAGCGTACTTAAGCGACCTATGGTTTGGTTTTCAATATTCGCAGTAATTTTTTTGAATGGATCAGTTTTCGGCTGCTTTAATTATCTTGCGGCGTATCTTGCAGACGTTACAAAATTTGCGCCGTCAATGGTTTCAATTCTGCTGTTCGTCTATGGAATCTGCAATATTTTCGGAAGTATGATCGCCGGTGGACTTTTGACTGTTAAACCGCTTTGGACTGTTAAATTATTTCCGATCACACTTTCAACGGTTTACTTGATAATTTATTTCGGCGGCGGCGAATCAACAATTCCTATGGCGATTTTAATTGTGATTTGGGGAATACTCGGAGGCATCAACGCAAATATCAATCAATATTGGCTTTCACATTCTGCGCCTGAAGCTCCAGACTTTGCAAATGGTTTATTTTTGACGGCGGCGAATGTTGGAACTATGACGGCGACGGCGTTTTGTGGATTATTTATCGATCACATTGCAATTAACGCCGTGATAATCGGCGGCTTGATCTATTCAGCGATCTCATTAATAATTATTTTAGTGCAATGTTCACAAAGATCGTTTTCAATTCGTTGATCGATCAATCAGGATCACTTTGCCAAAATTTTCCGCTTAAAACATCAACACAAGAAATTTTTCCTCGTTTCAAAAATGATCCTGTGTCAATAATCGTAATGTGATTTTTCAAAAAGATCGGCGTGTAACGATCAGGAAACAGATAAGGTGTTGGAGTATGACCAACGATAACTTCTGCAGTGCCGTTATAACCATTGTAAAATTCTTCACGAATCCAAAGCAATGATTCATCCGTTTGCTTTTCAAGTGAAACACCAGGCTTTAAACCGGCGTGAACAAAAATATATTCTTTACCGTCAACAAACATTTGATGGTAAAACGGACGCTGCCCGATAAACTTCAACGATCTTTCAAGTGCATCCGGCTCTCGTTTGATCCACGCCTCAAGTTCCCGTTTAGTACTTCCGCCGCCGTTCGGTATCCAAATTCCGGCTTCTTCACCGCCAAGAAGATAATAGTAAAGCATCATTTGTTCGTGATTTCCACGAAGTGCAATAACATTCTTTTTCTCGGACATTTCCATTGCCCAACGAAAGCAGCGCATATTTTCATCGCCGCGATCAATATAATCACCTAAAAGGATCAAAAAATCTTGTTCAGGATCAAAATTAATTTTGTGAAATAGTGAAAGAAGTCTTGTAAAATGACCGTGCATATCGCCGATCGCTAAAATTCGCCGGTATTTCATAAAATTTCACTCACTTTGAAAATTATTTTTCCGTTGAAGTCGTTGAATTGTTCGGCAAAATATTTTCTATTTGTTTTGCATTAAGGACTTCAGCCGGAATTTCGATTGAACTGATATTTTTGGGATCAAGATAAGTTGTATATGTTCTGAACTCACCATAATAAGAAATCGTTTCTAATATATTGCGAACTTCTTCATTTTTAGCTATATCACTTTGATCGATTGCAATACGTGCTAATTGCTGAATGAAATCAGAAAGATGAGCTGAAGTTATAAGTGTTTGCCAATTTTCTTTGTCAACTGTCCAAGTGTATCGAATGTCAGATTTTTTCAGTGCACTTTCTAAGTAATTAAAAACTAATTCTTTGTTTGCAACTTCTTGAGATGAAAGATTTTGATTGTTAGACTTCGTGTCTTGATCTTTCAACATTTTAAAAATTTTTTCGCCGTTAAGATGAACTAACATAGTGCGATGTTTATCCGTTTCATTGAGAAGTTCCACTTTCTTTGCAAGATTTATACTTTCTTTGATCTCCGTTTGGCTTGGTGTCGTCAAGGATTCAGCTATCACAGTGGCAAGCTCCGGAAGATTATATTTTTGCCATTCATTAGAAATTTTACCGTAAATGGTCATTTCATTTTTGTTCTGATCGATATAAAACGGAAAATTATATCTTTGCGTTTCACCTAGCTTGTCATTATAAAAAAATCCAACTGTTCCTTTGACTCTCAACGAAGAATTATTTTTTTTCTGAGCTAAAAATTGAAGATGGACTGCAGCACTTGGAGTATAAATAGTTATTACCTGTTTGAAAACTCTTTCATCAGGATTATTAGTTGCAAGCATCGCTTCACGAAATGCATTCATAGCACTGATCTTTTTTTCAGCTGCTAAAGCATTGCTGCTGAAGATCAAACAACAGATCATAAACGCAAGGATCAGACGATTGAAAATTTGAATTGCATTTTTCATTGATTAAACACCTCACAGAAAAAATTTTTTAATTTGTACGAATCAATTTTATAACAATCATTTATAACTTTGCAAGAAAAAATTTTTCGGATCAATTAATAATGCACAAAAAAATAAAACTTTCAAAAAAAACTTAAATCTTCTGAAAAATCTTATTGACAGGTTAAAAGAATTGTTGTAATATTTACACAGTAAATCGAACGCCACTTCTTAGGCGATCAAATGTTCAAAGTATTAGGGAGGTAATTTGCAAATGGCAGTTAAAGTTGGTATCAATGGTTTCGGTCGTATCGGTCGTCTCGCTTTCCGTCAAATGTTCGCAGCTGAAGGTTATGAGGTTGTAGCTATCAACGATCTCACCAGCCCAAAAATGCTCGCTCATCTTCTCAAGTATGATTCAACTCAAGGTAACTATGCAAATGATCACAAAGTCGAAGATAAAGAAGCTTCAATCGTTGTCGACGGCAAAGAGATCCAAATTTATGCAGAGAAAGATGCTAAAAACATTCCTTGGGGCAAACACGACGTTGATGTTGTTCTTGAATGCACCGGTTTCTACACCAGCAAAGAAAAGGCTTCTGCACATCTCGCAGCTGGCGCAAAGAAAGTCGTTATCTCAGCTCCTGCTGGAAACGATCTTCCAACAATCGTTTTCAACGTCAACCATAAGACCCTTACTAAAGAAGATAAAGTTATCTCCGCAGCGTCCTGTACTACCAACTGCCTTGCACCAATGGCAAAAGCTCTCAATGATTTTGCTGAAATCAAGAGCGGAATTATGTGCACGATTCACGCTTACACCGGCGATCAAATGCCTCTTGATGGTCCACAGCGTAAAGGCGATCTTCGTCGTAGCCGTGCAGCTGCTGTCAACATCGTTCCGAACTCCACCGGCGCAGCAAAAGCTATCGGTCTCGTTATTCCAGAATTGAATGGCAAACTCATCGGTGCAGCACAACGCGTCCCAACTCCTACCGGTTCCACTACTTTACTCTTTGCAGTTGTTAAGGGCGAAGTCAAGAAAGAAGACATCAACGCAGCTATGAAGGCAGCAGCAACTGAGTCCTTCGGTTACAATGAAGACGAAATCGTTTCAAGCGATATCGTTCGTATGCGTTATGGTTCACTCTTTGATGCAACCCAAACAATGGTTAGCCATACTGGCGACGGCAATTCTCTTGTTCAAGTCGTTTCTTGGTATGACAATGAGAACAGCTATACCAGTCAGATGGTTCGTACAATTAAGTACTTCGCAGAACTCGGTTAATTTAATCACTTCGTGAGGTCACTAAATTATTGTGACAACGTAATACAATTATGACTTTGCGGTCCGGCTCTTCATAAATGTTGGGCTGGATCGCATTTTCATTTAATGAATTAAAATTTTTAGGGGGTTTTTTCGTGAATAAAAAGAACATTAAAGATATCAACGTGAATGGTAAAAAAGTATTTGTTCGTGTAGATTTCAACGTTCCTATGGACGAAAATCAAAATATTACTAATGCTACTCGTATTGAAAAAACTCTTCCAACGATCAATTATCTCCTTGACAATGGCGCAGCTGTAATTCTTGCTTGCCACGTTGGTCGTCCGACTGAAGCTCGTGAACCGAAATTCTCAACAAAGCCGATCGCTAAGAAACTTGCGGAACTTCTCGGAAAAGACGTTAAATGGGCTGAAGATTGTATCGGTGAGCCTGCAGAAAAAGCAGCGGCTGATCTTAAACCTGGTGAAGTTCTCCTTCTTGAAAATCTTCGTTATCATAAAGAAGAGAAGAAGAATAAGCCGGCATTTGCAAAGAAACTTGCTGCGCTTGCTGACATTGCAGTTGACGACGCTTTCGGTGTTGCTCACCGTGCTCACGCTTCAAATGTTGGTGTAACTCATTTCCTTGAGACTGCTTCCGGTTTCCTTATGGAAAAAGAAATTAACTTCATCGGCAAAACTCTTGAGGCTCCGGAGCGTCCATTCGTTGCAATAATCGGCGGATCAAAAGTTTCTGATAAGATCGGTGTTATCTCAAATCTCATTGATAAAGTTGACACGATCATTATTGGCGGCGGTATGGCTCATACTTTCGACGCGGCTAAAGGTTATGGCGTTGGTAAATCTCTTTGTGAGCCTGACAAGATTGATCTTGCTAAAGGTCTTCTTGAGAAAGCAGAGAAGAAAGGCGTTAAAGTTGTTCTGCCTGTTGATCTCGTTGTTGCTGATAAATTTGCGGCTGATGCAAATTCAAAAGTTGTTCCTGTTGATCAATGTCCGGAAGATTGGCAAGGTCTTGATTCCGGTCCGGAGACTTCAAAAGAGTATGTAAAAGCACTTGACGGCGCAAAGACAATTATCTGGAATGGTCCGGTCGGCGTATTTGAATTTGATCAATTTGCAAAAGGTACTCTTGAAGTTGCTAAAGCTGTTGCAGAGGCAACCGAAAAAGGTGCAAAATCGATCGTTGGCGGCGGTGATTCAATCGCAGCTCTCAAGAAAACCGGCTTGTCTGATAAGATCAGTCACATTTCAACCGGCGGCGGCGCAACACTTGAATATCTTGAAGGTAAAGTTCTTCCAGGTATTGATGCTATTGACGGTATCGGCAGAGTTCCTATCATTGCCGGTAACTGGAAAATGAACAACACCATTAAAGCCGGTGTTACTCTCGTTGAGGAACTCATTCCGCTTGTTGTCAATGCACAATGCCGCGTTGTTGTTGCTCCGACTGCGACTGCACTTGCTGCTGTTGCTAAAGCTGTTAAAGGTACTAATATTCACGTTGCTGCTCAAAATGTTCACTGGGAAAAATCTGGTGCTTATACTGGTGAAATTTCCTGCGAAATGCTTAATGAAATTGGTGTTGACTTTGTTATTCTTGGTCATAGTGAACGCCGTGATTATTTTGGTGAGACTGATGAAGGTGTAAACAAGCGTGCTAAAGCTGCTTTCAATGCCGGTATCACGCCGATCATTTGCTGTGGTGAGCCGCTTGAAATTCGTGAAGCCGGTACTTACATTGATCACGTTGTAAAACAAATCAACGCTGCTCTTGAAGGTTTCACAGCTGCAGAAGTCAAAAAACTTGTCATTGCTTATGAGCCGATCTGGGCTATTGGAACCGGTAAGACTGCAACATTTGAACAGGCTGAAGAAGTCTGCAAGGCGATTCGTGAGGCTGTTGCTAAGAAATTTGATCAAGAAGCGGCTGATGCAATTCGTATTCAATACGGCGGATCAGTTAAACCTGCTACGATCAAAGACCTTATGAAACAACCTAATGTTGATGGCGCACTTGTTGGCGGTGCATCACTTAAATCTGCTGACTTCAGCGCAATCGTCAATTTCTAATTGATAAATCAAATTTAAGTTGATTTTAAACTAATTTAAAAATTTGAAAAGGTGGTGATAACTGTGGCTGATATCGAAAGAAGAGTTGAAACTGTCGAAACGAAAGTTATTTCTCTTGAACAACAAGTTAGTAATGTTACAACTAAGATGGATATGTTCATTGAAGAAAGTAGAGCGGCACGTGAAAGACAAGATGCCGATATGCGTGAAATACGATCTGAAATAAATAATCTTGCAAATTCTTTTCGTACTATGAATATCACTGTAATAATCGGTATTGCGGCAATGGTTGTTGCTATCCTTTTGAAGTAGAGAAATATCTATAAAATTTGAAAAGGTGGTGATAACTATGGCTGATATCGAAAGAAGAGTTGAAAACGTTGAAATAAGAGTTACTTCTCTGGAGCAACAAGTTAGTAATGTTGTAACTAAGATGGATATGTTCATTGAAGAAAGTAGAGCGGCACGTGAAAGACAAGATGCTGAAATACGCGAAATACGTGAGAGACAAGATGCCGGTATGCGTGAAATGAGATCTGAAATTAATAATCTTGCAAATTCTTTTCGCACTATGAATATTACTGTAATAATCGGTATTGCGGCAATGGTTGTTGCTATCCTTTTGAAGTAAAAAATATATTGATACAGGCTTGAGCCGTCTCTGTCATCGACAATCGTCATCGGTGTCGAATCGGTGACATTGACGGCTTTTTAATTAAAATTAAAGTAGGAGAGTGAAACAATGGCAACAATTAAACACGCACCGATCTGTTTGATAATTATGGACGGCTGGGGAATTGGTGATCCGAAAGATAAATATAATGCAATTCAAGTCGGTCAAACGCCGATCATTGATGAACTTACAAAAAATTATCCTAATGCACAGTTGCAAGCGTCCGGCGAATATGTCGGCTTGCCTGACGGTCAAATGGGTAATAGTGAAGTTGGTCATATGAATATTGGCGCAGGTCGCGTTATCTATCAACCGTTGACGAAGATCACGAAAGCGATCAGAGAAGGCGAATTTTTCAAGAATAAGGCTTTAACCGGCGTTGTCGATAAAGTTAAATCAACCGGCGGTGCACTTCATCTCTTCGGACTTCTTTCACCTGGCGGCGTTCATAGTCATACTAATCATCTTTATGCACTTTTGGAACTTGCAAAACAACACGGCTTGAAAACTGTTTACATTCATTGTTTCCTTGATGGTCGTGATGTTCCGCCGTCGTCAGCCGGTGAATATCTTGAAGAATTAGAGGCAAAGATCAAAGAGATCGGAATAGGTCAAGTTGCAACGATCGCCGGTCGTTATTATCCTATGGATCGTGATAAGAGATGGGATCGTGTCAAGAAAGGCTATGATGCTATTGCTAAAGCTGAAGGCGTTAAGGCTGCAACTTCTTCTGAGGCGATCAAAACTTCTTATGCAAACAAAGTTACTGATGAATTTGTGATCCCGGCTGTTATCGGCGATTATCCCGGCGTTAAGAAAGAAGACGGCGTGATCTTCTTCAACTTCCGTCCGGATCGTGCTCGTGAGATCACTCACGCTTTTACTGATAAAACTTTTGATGGTTTTGATCGTGTTGAGGAACTCGTCGGCATTCCTTACGTAACAATGACTCAATATGAAGAAGGTCTTAATGTTGAAGTTGCTTATCCGCCTGAATCAGTCCTTAACGGTATGGGTGAGACGATCAGCAAAGCCGGTTTAACTCAGCTTAGAATTGCAGAGACTGAAAAATATGCTCACGTTACATTCTTCTTTAATGGCGGCGTTGAAGAACCTTACAAAGGTGAAGATCGCATTCTTGTTCCTTCACCGAAAGTTGCAACTTATGATCTCAAGCCGGAAATGAGTGCTCCGACTGTTACTTATAAAGTTGTTCAAGCGATCCTCTCTGAAAAATATGACTTCATCATTCTCAACTATGCTAATGGTGATATGGTAGGTCATACCGGCGTTATGAAAGCCGCTGTTAAAGCTGTTGAAACGGTTGATGTTTGCGTTGGTATCTTCGTTGAATGTATGAAGAAAGTTGGCGGCGAAGTTGTAATTATCGCTGATCACGGCAATGCTGATGCAATGTACGATTATAAATTAAAAGAACCGTTGACTTCTCACACGACGAATCCTGTTCCGATCATTGTCGTTTCTGATCGTGTTACTGAAGTTCAAGACGGTGCACTTTGTGATGTTGCTCCGACACTTTTGACTATGGCTGGAATGGAAATTCCTAGTGAAATGACCGGAAAGAATCTCGTTAAGATAAAATAAATTTTAATTTGGAATTAGAAATTCGGAATGCGAAATTAATTAAAGTAAATAATTAATAAATAAAAAAAAAAAATTTCCGTTGATCGAAAATGATCAGCGGATTTTTTTGTTGAAACGAAAAAACTATTGACACATAAGTAAAAATATGATAGAAAAATACTGTTTGAGTAATTTTTATTTATGTTTTGCGTTGATAAATTCTTTAGAGGTGGTGCGATGGAAATTTTAACTGATCGTTAATTAAAAAAATTTTAGTGAGGTGAAAATTTTTATGGCTAACATTAGTAATTCAACAAGTAATACTGTTATTAATGGAACTATTTATAGTGATACTATTGATAGTTCTTACTATGCTACTTATGTAACGATTAATGCTGATGATGGCGATGATTGGATAGATAGTGGTGATAATTTTTCAATCAATGCCGGTGCTGGCAATGATACTATTATTGTTTATTATAGTGATTATTCTACAATCAATGCCTTTGAAGGTGATGACGTAATTAAATTTTATATAGATGATCATAATGGTAATTTAATTCAATACAACTTAGGTGACGGCAAAGATACAATTTATGGTTATAACTCAACTGATACAATTCAAATCAGCGGTAGCAGTTATTCCACTTCAAAGAGTAACAACGACTTAATCATTAAAGTTGGATCAGGTTCTATGACCCTAAAGGATTCTGCTGATATTAAAATATTAATTCAAAATGTTAATGGCAACCTTGACGTTTTAAATCCAAATGGAAGGACTTACATTTTTAATACAGAAAGCAATACTACAATAGTAGGATCAAATTACGATGATACCATTGATAATTTTGGTGATTATACCTCAATCAATACCGGTATTGGCAATGATCATATTTATAATAATGGTTATTATGCAACAATCAATGCTGGTGATGGCAATGATCGTATTCGTAATCATGGTACTTATAGAAATTCTAATAAGATAGATTATTCCTTAATTAATGCCGGTGCCGGCGATGATGAGATTTGGAATTATTATGAAAATTCTACAATCGATGCCGGAACTGGAAATGATGATATTTTTTATGACGGTGATTATTCCTCAATCAATGCCGGTATTGGCAATGATACTATTTTTACATTGTATGGTTCTTATTCCACAATTAATGCCGCTGAAGGTGATGATTTAATTAGATTTTCTAGCAATAGTAAAAATAATTTAATTCAATATAACTCAGGTGACGGCAAAGATACAATTTATGATTATAGTTCCACAGATACAATTCAAATTAGCGGCAGTACTTATTCAACTTCAAAGAGTGGCAACGATATAATTATCAAAGTCGGATCAGGATCAATGACTATAAAAGATATAGGCAGTGAAACTTTAAATATCGTAACAATCGCTGGTGGTGGAATTGATACACAATCAACTTACGAAACCGCTGTAACTCTTGCAAGCACTTTCACAGGCACTTATGAATCTGACGACGAAGTTATTAAAATTGACGCGTCGAAAGTTAAATCAGCAATTGAAATTTACGGCAACGATAACAATAATTCGATCACAGGCAGTTCAAAAAATGATACAATTTACGGCGGCGACGGTAAAGATTTGATCAAAGGCGGAAGTGGTAACGATTTTCTTGCCGGCGAATCCGGAAATGATACTTTAACCGGCGGAGTTGGCGCAGATATTTTTTACTTCGACAGCAATGAAGGCACTGACACGATCACGGACTATTCAGCAAGTCAAGGCGATAAAATTCAACTCGGCGTAAGTTCAATGACTACTTCAAAGAGTGGTAACAATCTGATTTTGAAAGTTGGAACAGGAAAAATCACCGTCAAGAATGGAAATAAATCTGCAGTCTCAGTTGTCGGTGCTAATGGTAATACTACTGTTGTCGGCGGTTCTTCAAATCCTGATACTTTGCCAAGCGGCTTGTCTTATACTAATAACAAGAAGACTTTGAATGTAACTTCATTCACTAAGACGCTTGACTTGAGTAAATACGCTTCAACCGTTACGAATGTTGATGCCTCGACGAATAAAAAATTTGTAACGATCAAAGGCACTTCAAGAAATGAATTGATCAAAGCCGGTAAAGCCGGATCGAATTTGATCGGCGGAACAGGAAACGATACACTTTATGGCGGATCAGGTGCTGATACATTTACTTATTCAACCAGCGACGGCAAAGATTTAATTTATAATTATACTTCGTATGTCGACACAATTAATATCAAGAGTGGAACGATCAGCAAGGCATCAATCAGCGGCTCGGACGTTGTATTAACTGTCGGCAGTGGATCAATTACAATCAAAAATGCAAAGTCGAAAGATATTAATATCACTGATTCAAGCGGCGAAACTGGAACTTATAATTTCACAAAGACAGTTACTAATCCAACTAAAAATTATTCTGAGCGTGATTATTGGTTTATTGAGGATTCAACTCAAAATGATGAATTAGAAAGTATTATTAATGAGAAAAATAATTTGATCGTCGACGATCTCAACTTCAATGATCAAATTAATTCTCAAAAAAAAATTACTTCACTGACTTTCAATCAAGCAAAGAAAAAATAAAATTTAAATCGACACAAAAAAATATTCCGTTGATCAAAATCGATCAGCGGATTTTTTATTTCAATATTTTTGACGCGTCGATCAATTTGTAATATAATTCTTAATGCAAATTGCAAAAAAAATTTTAGGAGAGTGATTTATTTGGGAATGAATATGAGCGAAAAAATTTTAGCTCGTCACGCAAAATTAGATCACGTTGAACCCGGACAACTCGTCGTCTGTGAATTAGATCTAGTTATGGCTAATGATGTAACCGGGCCGCCGTCGATTAAAGAATTTGAGAAGACAGGCAAGCCGGTTTTCAACGCTGAAAAAATTGCATTGATACCCGATCATTTTCAACCGGCAAAAGATATTAAAAGTGCTGAACTTGCAAAAATTATGCGTGATTTTGCACGCAAGCACAAGATCAAACATTATTATGAACAAGGTCGCGTTGGTATTGAACACGTCATTTTGCCGGAATTTGGAATAGTTGCGCCGGGTATGTTGACGATCGGTGCTGATTCTCATACTTGCACTTATGGCGCAGTGAATGGATTTTCAACCGGCGTTGGTACAACTGATCTTGCTGTCGGACTTGCAACGGGTAAAGCCTGGTTTAAAGTTCCTGAGGCGATCAATGTGCATTTGATCGGTAACAAGCCGAAGAATATCAGCGGCAAAGATATAATTTTGACATTGATCGGAAAGATCGGCGTTGATGGTGCACTTTATAAATCTATTGAATTTACCGGCGAAGGTGTCAAGCAACTTACAATGACAGATCGACTTACAATTTCAAATATGGCGATTGAAGCCGGTGGCAAAGCCGGAGTATTTCCATTTGACGAAGTAACTAAGGCTTATGTTGATGAGCACGTCAAAAAATCTTATGAGCCGGTCAACGCTGACGATGATGCAAAATATTCTTCAACAGTTGAGATTGATCTGTCGACATTGAAACCTGTTGTAGCATTTCCACATTTGCCGGAGAATGTCAAGACAGTTGAAGAAGCCGGTGAAATTAAAATTGATCAAGTTGTGATCGGATCGTGTACTAATGGACGACTTGAAGATTTAGAGATCGCCGCAGAAATTTTCAAAGGTCGCAAGATCAATGAAAACGTTCGTTGCATTGTGATTCCGGGCAGTCAAGCGATCTATAAAGAAGCAATTCATCGCGGCTGGATTGATATTTTTATTGATTCCGGCTGTGTTGTTTCAACTCCGACTTGTGGACCTTGTCTCGGCGGTTATATGGGAATTTTAAGTGCCGGTGAACGTTGCGTATCGACAACGAATCGTAATTTTAGAGGAAGAATGGGACACGTTGACAGCGAAGTTTATTTAGCAAGTCCTTATACTGCGGCTTGTTCTGCACTCGCCGGAAAAATTTCTTGCACATTCTGAAATATTTTGATCAACAAAAAAAATTAACGCTCGCGATTAATGTGAGCGTTTTTAAATTGCCGTTGATTCTTCGGCAGGAAATTTTTAATTGAACAAGAATAATTTTTAAAAATATTTTTATGGGAGAAATTTTTTGATGAAAAATTTTTTGATAACTGCGGCGGCGTTGACTTTAATAAATTTTACTCCACTTGATAAAGTTGAAGCGGCTAATGCTGATGATGAACTTTCGATAATGGCAGCTGAACAAAGAAAAACTAATGATGCTGACGTTACAGTTAAAGAAGATATTGAAACGTTTGAGAATAAGCCGCCTATTGAAGAAAATCCTAAAATTGATGAACAGCCTGCTGAAAATAATCAGCAAGATCAACCGTCTGAAATTCCGGAATCAGTTCCGAAGGTTGAAAATAATAATCCATCAACGGAAAATCTTCAAATTGAACCGCCGACTAATTCTGACAGAAAAAATTTACCTGCAGGTGAAGAAAGTCAAATAATTTCTGATCCTAATACCGTTGAAAATTTTCAAGACAGCGTTGGAATGCCGAGCCCGATTGTTACTTATTCAAATTTTGGTGACGCGGCTAAAAAAGTTGGATTTATTCCGCTTTACATTCCGAAAAAGTCCGGCTATTCAATGAATTATATTGCTGTGATCAGTGGCAATATCGTTGAGATTAGATATGGTCGACGCTGGGAACCTAATGTAACGCTTTCAGTGAGGACTTACAAGCGTGCACCCGGTGAAGAACTCAAAGACATTAGCGGAGTTTATGGCGTTAAGTGGAAAATTGATCTTTCAAGCGGCACAACGATTTATATTGCAAGAATCAGCGATAAATCAAATGTTGCGGCTTGGGCAGCAGGTCAATATACTTTTGCGGCTATGACTGAAAATCTTTCATTTGCGGCGTTTCACTCTTTGATCGTTGAGGAACTTGTTGACTTGTGCAACCATTATTTTATTGAGACTTGATTTTTTTCAGAGGCAGTAAAATGGATTTTGAATATAAAGTAGTGAAATTTTTTCAAAAGACTGACGAAAGCATAATCATTAACAAATACAATGGAAATGATTCGATAGTAAAAATTCCAGAGACGATTGATAATTTGCCTGTGGTTGCGATTGATAATTCTGCATTTAAAGGTTGTGAAAATTTAGAGTCGATCGAAATTCCTAATTCTGTGGCGAAAATTGATCGAATGGCTTTTGCTGATTGTAAAAATTTGAAGTCGATCAAACTGTCTAATTCATTGCAGATTATTAATATAGCGACGTTTAGAAATTGTACTAGTCTTGAATCGATCAATATTCCAAATTCAGTGGTTGAGATCAAGCAATTTGCTTTTGATAACACAAGTCTGAAGTCGATCGAAATTCCTAATTCAGTGACGAGAATTGATCAAGTTGCTTTTGTCCATTGCAGTAAACTTGAAAGAGTCAAGCTGTCTGATTCGTTGACTGAAATTGATGTGTCAACCTTTCGTGATTGTAAATCGTTAGAGTTGATAAACATTCCGGCTAAAGTTAAGGTGATTAAATCTAAAGCGTTTAATAATTGTTCAAGCCTTCGATCGATCAAATTGTCCGATTCTGTTGAAAGTGTAGAGGCGTTAGCGTTTGAAAATTGCATTAACCTTGAAACGATCGATTTTTCGCCGTCAACTTATGTTAGCAATCTTGCTTTCAACGGTTGTGACAAGTTAAAAAGTTTTGAACAATTTAAACGTGCGAATGATTTTTTATATAGTGCTAATGCTTTTGATGTTAAGATTGATGGATATATCGGTGATGATGAGACAGTAACAATTCCAGAGTCGATTAATGATTTGCCTGTGAAGACGATCAGTAAATTAAATTCAAATGCAAAGACTGTTAAAATTCCTAATTCAGTTGTTGTGATCGATCGTTATGCTTTTGCTTATTCAAATATTATATCGATTGATCTTCCGAGTAGCATTACAAAGATTAATGACTTTACATTTAAAGGTTGTTCTCATCTCAAGTCGATCAATGTTCCTGACTCAATCACGGCGATCGGAAAGAATGCTTTTGAAGATTGTGCAAGCCTCAAAAAAATTTCAATTCCAGATAGCGTTATTGAGATCGGTGAGGCGGCTTTTCAACGTTGCGGCTCTCTCAAAACAATTTTTATTCCAAAATATTTGACGGAAATTAAACCGTATACTTTTTATGTTTGTATGCGCTTAACGACGATCAATTTGCCTGAGTCAGTGAAGGCGATCGGTGAATATGCTTTCGCTTCGTGTTATAAACTTCAAAAGGTTAGACTTAATAACGCAATTCAAATTGATAAATCTGCTTTTAGTGATTGCCGTCGACTCAAGTCAATTAATATTGTTGAATAAAAAAAGATCGAAGTGTAAAAAACTTCGATCATATTTTTTTGGAAAATTTTTTTAGAAATTTGCAAGTCTCAAAATTCTTTCGCAGAGTTCAGGAAATTCAATTCCGATCGCCGCCGCTGCGTCCGGCACTAATGATGTCTCTGTCATACCCGGCACGCTATTAACTTCAATAACGTAAGGAATATTATCTTCAGACAACATCATATCAATGCGAGCAACTCCACAACATTTGCAAACTTCAAAAGTTTTCACTGCAAGTTCTTGAATTTCTTTTGTGAGTTCTTCGGAAATTTCAGCCGGACAAATATGAGTTGATGCACCTTTTGTATATTTACTTTCATAATCATAACGTCCGCTTAGAGTTGTGATCTCAATTATCGGAAATGCTTCAGCGTGTTCAGCATTTCCCCAAACTGCAACCGTCATTTCACGACCTTTAATAAATTCTTCAACAATAATTTCTTCACCAAACTCAAAAGCCGCTCGAGCTGCATCAGCAAGATCAGATTTCTTTTCGACAATGTAAACGCCGATACTTGATCCTTGATTCGGAGCTTTGATCACAACCGGAAAGCCGAACATTTTTTCAATATTATCAGCGATCGCCTTGCCACGTTCTTTAGCTGTTCGACGATAAACAACAAATTTCGGCGTGTTGATATTCTTTGCATTGAAAATTCTTTTCGCCATAACTTTATCCATCGTCAACGCCGCACTTAACACGCCTGATCCGGTGTAAGGAATATCCAACATATCAAGCGTTCCTTGAACTAATCCATCTTCGCCGTACTTTCCGTGCAGTGCATTAAAAACAATATCACATTCACTGTCTCGAATCTCGCCGGCGAATGTTTGAGGATTTAATTCCATACCTTCAGCGTCGTAACCTTTCGACAATAACGCATTCAAGATCGCTTTGCCTGTTCTTCTTGATACTTCTGCTTCCGTCGACGTGCCGCCCATAACAACAATAATTTTTTTGCGATGCTTGAGCATTTCAACGAGTTCTTCACCAACTCTATAAATATTTCCTGCGCCCATTGTGATCACAAGATCGCCTTCTTCAACAATGTCAACAAGATAATTTGCGATCTCTTCAACTTTCGGAATGTATGAAACGTCTTGACTTGTCGTCTCTAAAACTTCTTTCAACAACGATTCACCATTAACGCCTTCGATCGGTTTTTCACCGGCGGCGTAAATATCCGTTAAAACTAAAACGTCAGCATCTTTAAAAGCCGTGCCGAACTCTTTTAATAATAATTTCGTACGTGAATAGCGATGAGGTTGAAAGACACAAATCAATCGACGCGGTTTAGTATCTCTTGCCGCTTTCAACGTTGCCGCGATCTCTGTTGGATGATGTGCATAATCGTCAACGATCCATACATTTTTAACGTGTCCTTTAGTCTGAAATCTGCGCTTTGCTCCGTGAAATTGTGAAAGTCCTTTTGCAATGTCTTCAAAATCAACGCCAACGTGTTGAGCAACTGCGATCGTTGCAAGTGCATTCAATACATTATGTTGACCGTGAATTTTTAAATTTACACGACCAAGCAATTTTGATTGATAAAAAACATCAAAGTCAATACCTTCAGAAGTTTTATCGATATTCTTTGCAATATAATCAGCGTCATTTTCGATCGCATAAGAAATAATTTTTCGATCGATCTTTTCGGAGAGTTCACGCAAATTTTCATTATCAAAGCAGAGAACTGCAACACCATTTTCTCGATCGATATTTTCAATGAAAGTTTTAAATGCTTTTTTGATATTATCGATCGTTCCGTAGTGATCAAGGTGATCATCTTCAACATTAGTAACGACAGCGATCGCCGGGTGTAATTTAACAAATGATCCGTCGCTTTCGTCAGCCTCTGATACAAGATAATCGCTTTTGCCTAAAATTGCACTCGTTCCAAGATCAGCACTTTCACCGCCAATAATGATCGTCGGATCAACTCCGGCATTATAAAGCACAAATCCGATCATTGAAGTTGTTGTTGTCTTACCGTGCGCACCGGCAACAGCAATTCCTTTTTTGTCATTGAGAAGTGCCGCGTTAATATCTGATCTATGCAAAATTTTCATTCGTAATTTTTTAGCGGCGGCGATCTCCGGATTATCATCTGGAATCGCCGAAGAGATCACTACAGCATCAAGATCATTGTTAATATTCTCTTCAGCGTGACCGATTGAAATTTCTGCACCGCGACCTCTAAGCATTCTGACTGTTGGAGAATCAGCACGATCAGAGCCGGAAACTTTGTAACCAAGATCAAGCAAAATTCTTGCAAGCGGACTCATTCCTGCGCCGCCTATTCCTACAAAATGAATTTTTTTAATACCTTCTAAAATCAAATTCTTTCACTCTCCATATCTTTTTAAAGCCACCATTTAAAAACTTCGTGAACATCAACTAATAAATTATCAAAAATTGAAACTTTTATTTTAGTCTTATTTGAGTTAATTTTATATTCGTCAATATATTTAAATTTACTTTCTACAAGATTATAAACTTTGATAGATTTTTCTTTAGGATCAACAATCCAATATTCTTTAACGCCGTATTGTTCATATTTATCCTTCTTAATACCACTGTCGTTATCTTTTGTCAAATCGCTTAGAACTTCAACAATTAAATCAGGTGCACCATAAATCCTTTTGCCATCTCCAAAAATTGAAAGATCACTAACAACGCTGACATCAGGTTTAAAATGATCTTCATCAGAAAAATAAACATCAACATTGTCACCTAAAACTCTAGCTTGAATTTCCGTTTTATCAATGTAATTTGTAAAAATAGTAGCTATTCTAATAATGACGAGTCCGTGCGGAATATTCGGTGCTGCGGCTGACATATAAAATTTTTCGCCTCCGATAAGTTCATAATCTATTTCTTCATATTCAGGTAAATAATTATCATACGCAAAATTTTCCATTTAATTCACCTCTTTGCTAGAGATCGGATTAGTCATTTTTAATTAATCGTCGAACCACCATTTGAAGACTTGATTTATATCAACAATCAGATTATCAAAGATTGAAACTTTTATTTTATCGTCAGCAGTACCAACTTTATATTTTCCTGCAAGATTATATTTATTTTCAATTAAATGATAAACTTCTATGCTTTTTGATTCATAATCAGCGATCCAATATTCACGAACGCCATATTTTTCATAAGTATCCTTTTTAATTCCGCGATCTCTTTTTTTGGTAGAATCTGAAAGAACTTCAACTATCAAATCAGGCGCACCTAAAATTTTCTTGTGAGTCTTGACAATTTCAGGATTTAATACAATGCAAACATCAGCCATAAAGTTTTCACCTTTAGCAAAAATGAGATCAGTATTATCATGAAAAACTGCTGCATTAATGTTATTGCTAATTACATAATGCAGAAAAATGAAATGCAATCTGCTAACTACAGTTGCATGATCAAGATTAGGAGCTGCAGCTGCCATATAAATTTTTTCACCTCCGATAATTTCATAACGCGGCTCACCATATTGTACGCCGTTGATCATTTCATATTTAACACCTTCATCATCAAGATCAATACCAAATTCTTCATTCCAATCCATTTTATTCACCTCACAATCAAAAATTATCTTGCAAGATTTAAAATCATTTCTGCAATCTCATCAGACGCTTGAGGTCTACCGAGTTTTAAACTTGCTTGCGCCATTGATTTTAATTTATCACGATCGTTTAAAAGTTCAGCGATCGTTTCTTGTAAAATTCCTGCGTTTAAATCATTATTGAGGATCATTTTAGCCGCGCCGGCATCAACTAATTCTCTAGCGTTAAACTCTTGATGATTTTCTGCGGCGTATGGATAAGGTATCAAGATCGACGGAATACCTTTTGCAGTAAGTTCAGCAATACTAGTCGCACCGGCACGAGAAATTATCAGATCAGCCATCGCCATTGCTTGAGGCATATTATAAAGATAAGGTTCAATTCTAATATGTTTCAACGTTTCAAGTTCAACGCCTGCACTTTTGATATTGTTAATCACATCTTCAAATTCACTTTTGCCGGTGACGTGAAGATATTGCACGCTTGGATTAGTCGCCGCATTAATTAAAACTTCGATCATTGCACGATTAATACTTCTTGCACCACGACTGCCGCCGCTGATCAAAACTACCGGCTTGTCTGATTCAAAATCGAAATATTGAAGTCCATCTTCACGATTTGCATCAAGTATTTCTGATCTTATTGGGTTGCCTGTATAAACTGTCTTGCTTTCCGGAAAATGTTTTAAAGCACCTTTGCAACCAACAGCGATCTTTGTGACGAACTTCGACAAAATTTTATTTGTAATTCCTGCAACAACATTCTGTTCTTGAATCAGCGTCGGAATTTTTTCAACGCTTGCACCTAACAACATCGGACCGCAGACATAACCGCCGGTTCCAACAACAACATCAGGTTGAAATTTTTTAACGATATTAACCGCTTTCTTGACGCTCATTATTGCTGTCCAAGCACGTTTAATATTCGTCAATGTAAAATGTCTCTCAAAGCCGCCGGCTAAATCGATAGCGAAAAATGGTAAATTCTCTTTTGGAATAATATCTGATTCTAAACCTTGTCGAGTTCCAACATAAAGAAATTCAGTATCAGGCAATTTATTTTGAATTGTTCGGATCAACGTCAACGCCGGGTAAATATGTCCGCCGGTTCCGCCGCCGCTAACTATAATTTTAATTTGAGATCAACTCCTTAACGATCTTTTTGAAATCTTTTCCACGAGATTCAAAACCGTCATACATATCAAAACTAGCACAAGCCGGTGAAAGTAAAACGATTTGATCAGCGTGAGAAATATTTTTTGCGATCTCAACTGCTTTATTCATTGAATAACCTGCTTCGTGAATTTTATTTTGATCAAAATTGTTATCGATCGCCGCTTGCTTGAATCGAGCCGCCGCATCACCAACTAAAATTAATTCATCAACACGTGCTTTAACAAGTTGCATAAAATCCGTTAAATCAGTGCCTTTATCATCACCGCCGGCGATCAAAATAATTTTTCCGTTGAATGTTTCAAGTGCTTTGATCGCTGAATCAGTATTAGTTGCTTTTGAATCGTTGTAATATTTCACGCCGTCAATCTCTCTAACAAATTCAATTCTATGTTCAACGCCGGTGAATTTTTTTAATACTTCAATCATCTTTTGAGGATCAGCACCGGCTAAAAATGCAACTGCTGAGGCGGCTAAAGCATTTTCAATATTATGATTTCCTTTAATTCCGAGTTCGTCAATAGTACAGAGATTATAAATTTGATTGTTCCATTTAATGATAAGTTGATCGCCTTTCAAAATTGCGCCTTCATCAAGATCAGTTTTGCGACTGAAATAAAAAACTTTGCAATTAGCACGATCGATCATTCCACGACAGCGATCATCATCGTAATTCAAAACTAAAAAGTCATTCGCCGTCTCTTGAGAAAAAATTTTTTCTTTCATTGCTTGATAATTTTCCATTGATCCGTGACGCTTGAGGTGATCCGGTGTAACATTTAAAATCGCCGAAACGTGAGGATGAAAATTTTTTGTTGACTCCATTTGATAACTTGAAATTTCAGCGGCGATGCAACCGCCATCACTAACATCAAGTGCAACTTCAGAAAGTGCAACGCCGATATTTCCACCGACACCAACTTTTTTATAAGCCGTCTCAAGCAACAAGCCAAGCAATGTAACTGTTGTAGTTTTGCCATTCGTTCCGGTTACTGCGAAGATCGGTGACGAAGCAAGATCGAAAGCTAATTCAACTTCGCTGATAATTTCAATTCCACGATTAATAGCACTTTGCAACAATGGAATTTTCAACGGAACAGCCGGCGAAACAATAATCAGATCAACGCCGTCAAGTTGATCATCATTCTGTTTGCCGAATTTCAAATTAATATCAAGGCTGCGAAGTTCATCAAAATTATATTTCAGATCGCTTTCTGATTTTGAATCACTCAAGGTAACATCTGCGCCAAATTTTTTAGCAATTTTTGCCGCCGCAAATCCACTAATACCTGCGCCGATAACTAAAATTTTTTTATTTTTAAATTCCATTTAAAGACTCCTCAAAAAATTAATTCAGAATGCAGAATTAAGAATGCAAAATTATTTTCTTTCAATTCTACATTCTGCATTCTACATTCTTAATAAAAATACTTTATTCCATTTTCAAAGATCGATTGATTTTTATTGCCGTGAATATTTTTATAAAGATTATCGCCGCGACGTTCACTGTGTCCCATCTTGCCGAAGATTCGACCGTCAACGCTTGTAATTCCTTCGATCGCTGCGATTGATCCATTAGGATTAAATGGTAAATTCATTGTCGGCTGATTTTGATCATCAACATATTGAGTTGCAATTTGACCATTCGCAATTAATTTTTCAAGCCATTGATCGTTAGCAACAAAACGACCTTCACCGTGACTAACAGCGATGGTATGAATGTCACCGATTTTGAAATTTGCAAGCCACGGCGAATTATTATTAACAATACGAGTATTAACCATACAAGAAACGTGACGACCGATCAAATTATGTGTCAACGTCGGATCATCTTCACTTAACGGACGAATTTCACCATAAGGTAAAAGACCTAATTTTAAAAGAGCTTGAAAGCCGTTACAAATTCCAAGAATTAATCCATCACGTTTATTAAGAAGATTCATCACCGCTTCAGCGATC
>JAFUZV010000143.1 GCA_017476425.1 Selenomonadaceae bacterium | reverse complement strand
AAGACCTTAGAAATGAAATGAGGGATCGCGATAATCAACGTCACGCTGAAATTATGAAACTTGATCAGAAATTTGATGAACGAACTACAGCAATGGATAAAAAATTTGATGAACGAATGGATAGTCTTACCAAGCACGTTCAGACTTTAGTCAGTACAACAGCTGTTGGAGTTGGTGGCGTTGCCGTTGCTTTAATCGTATATTTATTGACGAGGTGATTATAAGTTAGGCGGTGATCATAATGACTGAATTAGAAACGAAAGTGAACAAGCTCGAAAGCGATCAACAATCTTTTGAGGCAACTGTTAGAATGTATATAAAAAAAATGGATAATGAAATGCAAGACCTCAAAAATGAACTTCGTGAGCGTGATAAACAACGTGCGATTGAAATGCAAGACCTTAGAAATGAAATGAGGGATCGCGATAATCAAAGACACGCTGAAATTATGAAACTTGATCAGAAATTTGATGAGAGAATAACAATACTTGATAAGAAATTTGAGGAACGAACGACAGCACTTGATAAAAGATTTGATGAACTTACAAAACACGTCCAGACTTTAGTCAGTACAACAGCTGTTGGAGTTGGCGGCGTTGCTGTTGCTTTAATCGTATATCTTTTGACAAGATGATCACTACAAACTTATACTTTTATTAATGAGGTATTAATAAAATGGATAAAAAGACTTACATTGAAGATATTGAAAGAACACTTTACGATATTAGAAATGACGACACGTCAATTTATAAATCTCACGCCGGACTTACCGCTGAAATTGTTCGTGATATTTCACAGCGGAAAAATGATCCGAAATGGATGCTTGATTTTCGTCTAAGCTCGTTAGAAGTTTACAATTCTTTAGATATTCCGAATTGGGGTCCGAATATTTCAAGGCTTAAAATGGATGAGATCGTAACTTATGTAAAACCTGATGCTAAAATGGTAGGCTCTTGGGATGAAGTCCCGGAAGAAATCAAGAATACTTTTGATCGGCTCGGAATACCAGAAGCTGAAAAAAAATCTCTTGCCGGTGTTGGTGCGCAGTATGATAGCGAAGTCGTTTATCACAGCATTCAAAAGCGTCTGACAGATCAAGGCGTTGTTTATACTGATATGGAAACGGCTTTAACTGAATATGAAGACTTAGTACAAGAACATTTTATGAAACTTGTACCGCCGAAAGATCATAAATTTGCTGCTCTTCACGGTGCTGTCTGGTCTGGTGGATCATTCGTCTACGTTCCGAAAGGCGTTAATGTTAAAATTCCATTGCAGTCTTACTTTAGACTTAACGCCGCAGGTGCCGGACAGTTTGAACATACTCTGATCATTGTTGAACCTGGTGCAAGTCTTCATTTCATTGAAGGTTGCAGTGCTCCGAAATATAACGTAACGAATTTACACGCCGGTTGCGTTGAATTGTTTGTTGGTGAAGGTGCAAGATTGAGATATTCAACAATCGAAAATTGGTCAAGAAATATGATGAATCTCAACACTAAACGTGCACTTGTTGAGAAAAATGGAATTGTTGAATGGGTCAGCGGCTCATTTGGTTCAGCAGTTTCAATGTTGTATCCTTGCAGCGTCCTTCACGGTGAAGGTGCTCGCTGTGAATTTACCGGCGTAACATTTGCATCAAAAGGTCAGCATCTCGACACCGGTGCAAGTGTAATTCATACTGCGCCGAATACTTCAGCAACGATTAATACAAGGACAATTTCAAAATCCGGCGGCTCAGCAACTTATCGATCAGCCGTCAAAGTTACTAAAAATGCTCATCACGCTAAATGTTCCGTTAATTGTGAATCGTTAATGCTTGATAATAAATCAAGATCAGATACTTTGCCGGTTATGGATATTGAAGCCGGTGATTGTGATATTGGACACGAAGCTAAGATTGGTCGAATTAGTGAAGATGCAGTATTTTATTTAATGGCTCGTGGAATTGATGAGCAAGAAGCAAGAGCAATGATTGTTCGTGGTTTTGTGGAGCCGATCGCTAAGGCGTTGCCGCTTGAATATGCTGTTGAGATGAATAATTTGATCAACATTGAACTTGAAGGCGCAATGTGATTAATTTTTGGAGGTGAATAAAATGGCTGGACATTTAGAATCAAGAATAAATGTTGTTGAGAAACGGCAAGATTCTTTTGAAGCAAAATTTGAAATGTATATTGAGACGCAAAAACAAATAATGCAACAACAACGTGAAGAGGCTCAAAGACAACGTGAAGAGACTCAGAGATCATTAGCGCAACAACGTGAAGAAACTCAGAGTGAACTGGCTCGACAACGTGAAGATATGAAAGAATTTAAAGCGGAAATGCGTGCATTTAGACAGAAACACGATGAAGATATCCGACAAATGCGTAAAGATTTTAGTGATGGATTTAGTAAATTAGAGAACAAGCTCGACAATATGGGTAAACACGTTCAAGTATTGACTATCACAGCAACTGTTGGTATTCTTGGAATTGCCGCAGCCGTTATAGGATTTGTGATTAGCGTTGTCAGCAGAGGCGGTTGAATCAGAGGTGAATAAAAATGGCTGGACATTTAGAATCAAGAATAAATGTTGTTGAGAAACGGCAAGATTCTTTTGAAGCGAAATTTGAAATGTACATTGAGACACAAAAACAGATAATGCAACAACAACGTGAAGAATCACAAAGACAACGTGAAGAGACTCAAAGAGCATTAGCACAACAACGTGAAGAAAATCAACGATCATTAGATCGACAACGTGAAGATATGCAACAGATGAGAAATGATTTTAAAGAAATCTCCAACAGATTAGAAAGTAAACTCGACAGTATGAGTAAACACGTTCAAGTATTGACTATCACAGCAACTGTTGGTATTCTTGGAATTGCCGCAGCCGTTATAGGATTTGTAATTAGTGTTGTCAGCAGAGGCGGTTGAATTAGAGGTGAAATTATGAATACAAATATTGATGAAAAAATTTTTAGTGAAATTCCTTTAAAAACTTTTCGATGGCTAGGTGTTAATGAATCGACAACTGAGGCTGAAATAAAAATTTCGCAGCAAATGATCAAAGCTGATGAAAAATGCAAATTTATATTGACGAATTTAGATGATGAGACATTTGCAAAAAAATTTCACTTTAATGTTGATCAAGGCGGCAGTTTAGAAATTATTTGTGTCGACGTTGCAGAAGCAGATAGTTTTTGTGAAATCGTTGTTGATCTTGACGGCGATAATTCTTCAGCGGAATTGATCGCAGCTTATTTCGGTGACGGCGATCGAAAAGTCGATATGAATTATATAATTCGACACAAAGGCAAGAAAACTGATGCAACAATGGACGTTAAAGGCGCATTATCCGGCAAGTGTGATAAAATTTTTCGTGGAACGCTTGATTTTCTGCAAGGATCAAGCGGCAGCGTTGGTCGTGAACGTGAAGAAGTAATTATTTTATCAAACAATGTTAGAAATCGATCAGTTCCGTTAATGCTTTCACACGAAGATGACGTTGATGGACATCACGCTGTGACAGTTGGTCGAATTGATGAAGAAAAATTTTTTTACTTAATGAGTCGAGGTCTTGATCAGATCGAAGCGGAAAAGTTGATCATTGAAGCGGCGTTTAATCCTGTAATTGAAAAGATCGACGACGAGAATTTAAAAAATGAAATTTTCGCAGTCATTGAAAGTAGGTTAGCTAATGTCAAGTAAAAAATTTTTAAAAGATTTTCCGATCTTAAATCAAACAATGAATGGAAAGCCGATAGTTTATCTTGATAACGGAGCAACAACTCAAAAGCCTGAATCAGTTGTTAAATCGATTTGCGGTTACTACGGCGGCTGCAATGCTAATCCTCATCGTGGAGCTTATGAATTGAGTATTAAGGCAACGGATATTTACGAAAGTACTCGCGCTAAAGTTGCAAAGTTTATCAATGCAAAAAGTCCACGTGAAATTATTTTTACAAAAAATGCTACTGAGTCTTTAAATCTGATCGCTTATAGTTACGGCTTGCAGAATCTTCAAAGTGGTGATGAAATTGTAATTTCGATTTTGGAGCATCATTCTAATTTAGTACCGTGGCAGAGAATTTCTAAAGCAACCGGCGCAACTTTAAAATATATTTATCTTGATGACGACGGAAATTTAAGCGATGAAGAGATCGACAAAAAGATCACTGATCGAACAAAAATTGTTGCTGTAACTCACGTGTCAAACGTTTTTGGCTTGATCAACGACGTTAAAAAAATTTCTGATAAAGCTCACGAAGTCGGCGCAGTGATCATTGTTGACGGTTCGCAGTCCGTGCCTCATATTAAAGTTGACGTTCAATCGCTTAATGTTGACTTCTT
>JAFUZV010000142.1 GCA_017476425.1 Selenomonadaceae bacterium | reverse complement strand
CATTAACATAAATAAATATTCCTGTCGTTAAGTCAAGAAGTCCCATAAAGACAGTTACAAACATCATTTCATCATTGCCTTGACAAAGTTGATCATTTGCTAATTTCATCACTGCACTTATATCATCTGGACTTGTCATCGTCATTGCAAAATTTTTCAAGATCGTTTTTGAATTAGCCATAAATAACGCCGCCGGTACACCTTTACCACTTACATCAGCGATCGTTATCATTAAGTGATTTTCATCAAGCAAATAAAAATCATAGAAGTCACCGCCAACTGCTTTAGCTGCATTCATCGTTGCGTAAATTTCAAAGTCCTCACGATTGAAATCAAAATTTCTAGGCAGCATTGAAATTTGAATGTTCGTTGCTACGTTCAATTCAGTTGCAATTCTTTCTTTATCAGCGGTTGCTTTTGTCAAGTTCTCCATATATGTTTTGAGTTCGTCAGTCATTGCGTTGAAACAATCCGCTAAATGTTCGATCTCGTTGCCTGTATGTATCTCTATTTTCTTATCAAGATTTCCGCTTGCAATTTCTCTTACACCGTCTGATAATTGATCGATCGGCTTAACGAATGAATTTGCTAATTTATTGCTTGAGAATGAAATTAATGCAAGCATTACAAGCAAAGCTACTAAAAATAATGGTATCAATGTTGTTGATAATGATTCGGAATCTGATAAGAAATGTTCAGTTTGCTCTTCGATTGATTTTCCTAAAATTTCCGCCGGTGCTTTTATTTCATCTGCTTCGATTATCGCTCCAACACTCCATTGCATATTTCCAAGCGGTTCAAATGCTGCATAACATTCTTTGCCGTCAATCACTACCGGCATAAATCCTTTTTCACCGTTGATCATTTTTTCTGCTACGTCAATTAATGATCGATCCGTTGCTGTTTTTCTTATGTCTGGGAAATCTGTTTTAACTGCTAATTCTCCTTCAGTCTTCGGTGATACGATAACTTGTCCTTCGTGATTGAGAATAAAGCAATAACCTGTCTCATCAATCGAAAGATCGCGGAAAACACCTTTAACCATCTTTCCAACGTTAAAACCTATTCCTGTAACTCCTCTAAATTCGCCGTTGACTGTGATCGGTTTTGAACAGACTAAAATAGCGTAGGAATTTTGAACATTCGACGTTAATAGGGCATTGAAAACTAATTTATTTTGTTCTTTAGCATTCTGATACCAAGGACGATCGAAAAAATTAAACACTCTGTAATAAGGATTTGGATTTTGAAAGTAATGAGCATTCATATCATTAACGCCGGTATCAACTACAATATCAAAACCATCTTCAAACGCCGTATAAAATGAGCAGTTGAAGTCATAAGATAAAGCCATATGTTTTAAAATTCTCTGGATATTCGCCGCTAATGCAATTTCATTTCTCAAGTTCGGTAAATTGTCAACCGCTGAAGGTGCTATTGCTAATGAGATCGCCCAGCCGTCTTCAATACTTTTTGAATAACGAAATTCTTGAGGTGTAACTAATTGAGGATTGCTTAAAATCTCTTCCATTGCCTCAGTTACCATAATTGCATCTTTCGCTACCTTTTTGAAAAACGAATCCATATAATTTTTTCTTTCCGCTAAGAGTCGTTGCAAATGCTCCTCTTCATATTCTAACATCATTTCGGCTACTGTTTCTTTTGTCGTGTTGCCCAGGTGTGCTCCAAGGTCTTCCATTTTATTTTTAGTGGTTAGTATTCCATACATTGACATTGCACTTGTCAAAAGCAACGTTATGATACTGCAACCTAACACTAAGTAAAATACTTGCTTTTTTATACCTATTTTTTTAAAATCCAAATCCTCAACTGCTTTCTATTCAAATTTAATTTTAATTTATTTCAATTTAAATCTAACTGCAAGCATTGTTATATCATCAGATTGATCAGCCTCACCAACGTGATCAGAAAGATCATCACGAACATTTTTTAATATAGTCGGCAAGTCTGCATTTTTATCTACTTTGTTCAAACAATTTGATAATCTTTCTTCGCCATATTGATTATTGCTAATATCCATTGCCTCTGTTACTCCGTCAGTATAGAGATAGAGAATATCACCATTTTCAAGTTGAATTTCTTGTTGTTCAAAATCCATTTCGTCCATCATTGCTAAGACAATATTCTGTTTAACGTCCATATATTCAAATTGATCCGTCGACTTATGATAAACCATCGGCGGATTATGTCCACCATTAACATAAATAAATTTTCCTGTCGTTAAGTCAAGAAGTCCCATAAATACAGTTACAAACATCATTTCATCATTGCCTTGACAAAGTTGATCATTTGCTAATTTCATCACTGCACTTATATCATCTGGACTTGTCATCGTCATTGCAAAATTTTTCAAGATCGTTTTTGAATTAGCCATAAATAACGCCGCCGGTACACCTTTACCACTTACATCAGCGATCGTTATCATTAAGTGATTTTCAT
>JAFUZV010000018.1 GCA_017476425.1 Selenomonadaceae bacterium | reverse complement strand
TTCTCTTCAGTCAACTTACTGATTGAAATGTGAACATCTGCCATACAAGCGATCTGTGCTAAATGAGTTATGCAAAGGACTTGACGATATTTTGCAACCTTTGCAATACATTCAGCAACAGCATTCGCCGTCGTACCGCCTAAACCTGCGTCAATCTCATCAAAAACCATTGTTGCGGCGGAGTCATCACGGTTTGCATTGATCGTTTTAATCGCAAGTGCAATTCTTGATAATTCACCGCCGGACGCGATCTTTGAAAGCGATCTGACTTCTTCACCGGCATTTGCACTGAATAGCATATCAACTTCATCTGCACCATTCAAAGTTAATTCTTCATTCGGTGTAACTGAAATTAAAAATTTCGCCTTCTTCATTCCAAGCGATCGAAGTTCCTTTTCTATTGCCATTGATAATATTTTTGCTGATTTATTTCTTGCATTCGTTAAAATTTCTGCTCGTTTTCTTGCTTGTGATTCAAGTTTTAAAATCAACTGTTGTAATGTCACGATGTCAGCATCAAAATTTTCGATATTTGAAAGTTCCTGCTTGATCTTTTCATAGCGATTCAAAATTTCTTCAATCGTTGATCCATATTTCTTTTTGAGTAGATTAATTTTATCAAGTCTTGCAAAGAGTTCATCAATCTTGCCCGGCGAAAAATCAATTTGATCGGCGTAATTGCGAACTTCGCTAAAGACTTCATTTAAAATTATCGTTGCCTCTTCTAACATTTTCTGCGCACTTTCAAGCGATTTATCATATCTTTGCACTTCGTCAAGATTCTTGTTGACTTTCGCCAGTGCCGTCAACACATTAAAATCTTCGTCACCGTCAAGCAATGCACAAGATTCTTCAACGTTAGTTGCGATCTTCTCGGCGTTTGAAATTCGTTTAATTTCCGTTTCAAGTTCTTCATCTTCACCGATCGTTAAATTTGCCTCTTCAATTTCTTTTTCCTGCCACTTTAGCATATCAAGCCGTTCATCATTTTCAATAGCTGATCTTTTCTTTTCCTCAAAAGTTTTTTTCTGTGAAATCCAAAGTCGATAAAGTTTTTGATAATCAGAAAGAGCCGTTGAAATTTCTTCAGACGAATTATCAATCAAATTGTACGGACTGTTTTCCTTGAGTAGTGCAAGATTTTCATTTTGACCGTGAATGTCGATTAAAGCATTGCCGATCTTCTTTAAAGTAGCAAGCGTGATATGTGATCCGTTGACGACGATTGAATTTTTGCCACTGCGATTAATTTTCCTTGTAATGATCAAAGTTTCATCTTCTGCATCAATTTCCATTTCAGATAAAATTTTTTGAACTTTGTCTTGTGGATCGATCAAAAAAACTGCTTCAACTTTGAGATCATCACAACCGTTTCTAATATTTTGTGAGTTCGATCTATTGCCGAGTACAACGCCTAAAGCATCGATCAAAATTGATTTACCTGCGCCGGTTTCACCAGTTAAAATATTTAATCCTTCATCAAATTCAACGTTGACATTTTCAATCAGCGCAAAATTCCAAACGCTCAACGTTTTAAGCATCCATCGACTCACTCCTCAAAGATTTTTAATTTCAAATTATTTTATCACAAGCAAAACGTTTTGACAATTTTTAAACTCAAATAAAAAAATTCACTGATCGATTTTGATCAGCGAAATATTTTTTTACCAAAAAATTTTTTTCAAACGTCGACAAGATAAAAATTTTCGTGTAAACTAAAAATAAAATTAGCAATGTGTAAATTTTTTTTAAGAGTGAGGGATTTAATTATGGCTGTTCACGTACTTAATGAAGCTCGTCGTTGTCTTCAATGTAAAAAACCGCTTTGCAGACTCAAAGGCTGTCCGGTTGAAACGAATATTCCGGAGATGATCAGATTGTTTCTTGCCGGTGAATCTGAAACCGCCGGCAAAATGCTTTTCGATAACAATCCATTAAGTATTGTCTGTTCACTCGTCTGCGATCACGAAAATCAATGTGAAGGTAATTGCATTCAAGGTCGTCGCGGCGCAGCGATCAATATTCCAAGCATTGAAAATTATATTTCTGATGCTTATCTTGATAAAGTGATCATTAATCGTGAAGAAAGCAAAGGTCAGAAAGTTGCAATTATCGGAGCCGGTCCTGCAGGAATTACGATCGCTATTAAACTTGCTGAACGTGGTTATGATATTACGATCTTTGAAAGAATGGATAAAGTCGGCGGTATGATGCGTTATGGTATTCCGGCTTTCAGACTTCCACGAATGATTTTAGATCGCTATCAAGTTAAACTGCGTCAAATGGGTATTCATTTTAGACCGAATACTTCGATCGGCGGAGCAATTCACCTTGACGATCTTTTTACTGATGGTTATGATGCAGTATTTATCGGAACAGGTGTTTGGAGACCGAATCGTACACATTGCAAAGGCGAATCATTAGGAAATGTTCATTTTGCGATTGACTATCTGCAGAATCCGGAGGCTTATGATCTCGGTGATACCGTTGCAATAATCGGTGCAGGTAATTCGGCAATCGACGTTGCAAGAACTGTTGTTCGTATGGGATCACGTCACGTAACGATTTATGCACGCCGTCAAAGAATCGCTGCAAGTCAACGTGAATTAGATTATGCACAAGTTGACGGTATCGACGTTCAACAAGGTATGCAGATCAAAGAATTTACGGATAAAGGTCCGGTATTTATTCCAAGAATTTTTGATGAAGAAGGCAATTTGCTCCGTGAAGAAGAGCCGGTATTAGTTCTTGCTGATTCTACGATTATTGCGATCAGTCAAGGTCCGAAAGATAAAATCGTCAACACAACAACGAATCTTGAGATCAACAATAAAGGTTTAATCGTTGTTGATGATGGCGGCAAAACTTCACACGAAGGTGTTTTTGCAAGTGGTGATGTTGTCGCCGGTTCTAAAAATGTTGTCCTCGCCGTGAAATATTCTAAATTAGTTGCTAAGGCTATGGACGAATATTTAACTGCAAAACGTGAAGCAAGTACTTCAACAGATTGAACGAATGAATTTATTTTATATTACGAGGTGTTTTATTTTCAAATGACTATTAAAAAATTTTTAACAATAATCTTAACAATAATGATTTTTACAATGACTTTAACAACTACTGAGGCGGCTAAAAAAATCAAATTCGACAAGAAGAAATTAGCCGCCGCTGAACTTGTTGACGCAGTTCCAAAACTTGATCCGCTTATGATGATCAACGAATCGCCGGAAAGTGTAACAATATTAGGTGATCCGATCGCTACTCAAGGTCAGATGGTTAAATACATTCAAAAAAGAAATTCAAAGCCGCTGTTGAATTGCACTGTTCGTCAGATCGTTCAGCTTTATTACGAAGAAGCCGGACGTGAAAATATTCGTGCTGATATTGCAATTTGTCAAGCACTCAAAGAAACCGGATTTTTCGGTTATGGCGGTGATGTTGATCCGTCGCAGAATAATTATTGCGGACTCGGTGCAACCGGTAATCATGAGCCTGGTTTAAAATTCGATTCGCCACAGTTAGGCGTTCGTGCACATATTCAACATCTGCTTGCTTACGCCTCAACTCAACCGCCGAAAATTGCACTTGTTGATCCGCGTTATACTTTAGTTAGAGATTTTCGCAAAGATATTTTTGGAAAGTCGATCCATTGGTTAGATTTAAATGGACGCTGGGCAGTTCCGGGCACTCACTATGGTCAAGAAATTTTAAGATACTGGCAGCAAGCGCAAATGCCCGATAGTTCTGCTGAATCGTTGATGGCGGCGAATCGAAATATCAAATTGAATGCTCCAACGGCTGAAATGTTCGTGTATCGTGGATTAGTTTATTTTGCTCGCGGTGAAGAAGGAAATTTGAATGATTATTACAATGCGATTGATGATTTTGAATCTGCTATACTTCTTGCACCGAACTCAAGCGAAGCGATTTATAATCTTGCGATCACTTATGAAAAACTCAATAAGAATAAAGAAGCGATCGAAACTTATGATCGACTGACTGAAATTAATGATGAATTTATTCAAGCGTTTTATAATCGTGGACGTTTAAAACTTCTCAATGGCGATTATGACAATGCGATCAGTGATTTTGAAAGAGTTTTAGAACTTGAGCCGATAACTGCTGATGCTAAAAATGAAATTGCTATTGCACATTTCAAGCAGAAAAAATATCAAGAGGCTTATGAAGACATTAACGTAGCTTATGATATTAACGATCGAAATGAAACCGTTCTCGCTAACAAAGAAATTTTAGATTCGTGTATCAAAAAGAAGAAATGATTAGGGCTGAGGGCTGAAGGCTGAGAATTTTATTTTAAATTCTACATTCTACATTCTGCATTCTACATTCTGAATTAGATTAGAGGTGATCAGATTTGGCGACGAGAAAGCGTGTTAAAAATCTTTTGTCAGTTATCGGTGAATTTATCGAAGAAAATCCTATGAGTGACGATGAAATTAGATCGTTACTTATGGCGACAGCTTTAAAAATTTTAAATGATACTGATCTTCAAAATGCACGTTATCCTGATATTTATTGGGACGCAATGATTGAAGGCGATAATGGTGAAGACTTCACGCCGGACGAATTGCCGGGCGCAGTTGGTGATTTTGGTCGTGACGTTAATAATCCTATACCTGTCAACGGCGCAACCGGCGAAGTTACATATCTTTCAAAATTAATGTGGAGCGGTGGTGATGATCCTCAACACATAATTTTTCATCGTCTCGGCAGTCGTCATAGTGAAGTTATCGGACGAATGATTGATATTTTTGAAGTCGTTAGCATTGACGGTCTTCACTATGATATTTTATATGTTGATATGTATCACGTTGAACAGTCAAAAAAAGCTCCAACCGGTTATGAATTGCTTAGTGAAATTTACGGTATTACAGGTGACAGCGTTGGTCCTAATTCAAAATTTCCTGAGTTGGACGCGGTTTTAAATCGTGCTATGGATTATGCAATTAATGCTTTTGGTGCGCCGCTGGTTGATAAATCTGTTCAAGAACTTGACGAGGAAACGGCGATCAAAACGGCTAATGCAAATCGCAAGGACAGTTTAGGAATTGAAGCAACTTTTACGCCGGAAGAGATCGATTTGCCTGATAATTTTGTTGAATTAAGTACTGAAGAACAAATTGAATTGATTAAAAACATATCAAGTTATAAAAGTAAATATAATGACGACGAATAAATTTTTGTGAGGAATATGATGAGTAAAAAACGTTTAGAAAATCCATTAATTAAATTGCGTGAACTTTTAAAGCACACTGAACAGCTTGATGAAGAAGGTCGCAAGAAATTATTTTTCGGTGCGCTTGAGATCGCTAATAATGTTGATCTTCAAAATGCTACTTATGCTGAAAATTTTTGGAATGAGATGAATGAAGTTGACGGCGGAAACGATACGCCGAATGAATTACCTAATTCAGTTGGTGAGTTCGGTCGTGATGTTAATAATCCTATACCCGTAAATGGTACGCTTGGTGAAGTTACTTACCTTTCAAGATTAATTTGGAATGATGAGAAGAAACCGCAATTTGTAACATTTCATCGTCTCGGCAGTCGTCTTTCTGATAAATTCGATCGATTAATTGATATTTTTGAAGTCTTGACGATCGACGGCGAAAATTATGACATTCTCTATCTTGATATGTATCACGTCAATCAATCGAAAAAAGCTCCGAAGAATTATAAACTTGCTGATAAACAAATTGTTGGAATAACCGGCGAATGTATGGGGCCAAATTCAGATTTTCCGAAAGGTACTTTAGAACGTACATTTCAATATGCAATGACTTTTTTAGGTGCGCCGATCGTTAATCCTCTGCTCCATACGTTGAATTTTGAAAACGGTTTTAAAACTGCGCAGGAACATAGAAATAAAAATTTGATAATTGAAGCAACATCAAAATTGCCGGGTATGAAATTGCCTGACGGTTTTGTTATTACGCCGCCGGATAATCAAAAATGATCACAGCATTTACAGCATTTTTGATCGATTTGCTCATTGGCGATCCTAGAACAAAATTTCACCCGGTTGTGTTGATGGGCAATTTGATCTCATTCATTGAAAAATTTTTATATAATGAATCAGACAGTCAACAAAAGAAACTAATTAAAGGTGGTTTCTTAGTTTTGATTGTTATTTTTTTTGTGACTTCGATCGGCTATGGAATAAAAATTTTAATTTCAAAAATTAATTCTTCATTCAACATTCCGCATTCCGAATTATTCATTGAGGCTTTTATTTTAAGTTTTATGATCGCACCGAGATCACTTGCTGATTCCGGAAGAGAAATTTATAATTTGCTTGTGACTGAAAATATTTCAGAGGCAAGACGGAAAGTCGGCTGGATTGTTGGACGTGATACAGATCGACTTGACGAATCAGAAATTGTTCGTGCAACGGTTGAAACGATCGCAGAAAATACTGTTGACGGAATAATTTCGCCGCTGTTCTTCTTCGTGATCGGCGGTCTTCCGCTTGCAATCGCTTATCGTGCGGCTAATACTATGGATTCAATGATCGGTTATAAAAATGAAAAATATCTTTACTTCGGACGAATTGCCGCAAGACTTGATGACATTTTAAATTATATTCCGGCACGTTTGACGGCGATTTTATTTATAATCACGGCGATCATTTTACAGCTTGATTATAAAAATGCTTTTGCAATGATGAAACGCGACGCAGATAAACATCCAAGTCCTAATGGCGGTTATGCTGAGGCAACTGTTGCAGGTGCTTTAAATGTTCGTCTCGGCGGCTTCAATTATTATTTCGGAAAAAAACATTTTCGTGAATATATGGGCGATCCGTTTGAAATTCTTAAACCTCAACACATTCTATTGACGATCAAAATGATGTATACTGCAACGATAATTTTTTTGATGATAATTATTTTTTTGTAAAAATGTTTTCTTATGGTTTTGAGTTAAATTAAATTAAATTCTCTAAAGGTTTTTAAAATCATATGTAGAATAAACCTGAAAATAATTTAAAATTCCTCAAAAAATCACTGAATGGAGATGATGATATGGGTATGAACGATGTAAAGGTTATGTACAAACTGGTTATTCTCAATATTGTTGCATTAGTCGGAATGGTAATTATCGGGATTGTTGGTTATAACGGAATACAGTCCTCAAAAGAACAAATGGAAATAATGTACAACAAAAATTTGATGAGCATTTATTACATTGGTAAATCGCGTTATGCAACACGTTATGCACAAGTCCAAGCAGCATTAGCACCATTAACTACAGATGAAAATTTAATTTCGTCACGCAAAGCAAAATTTGACAATGCTGTTAAAGAAATGGACGAAAACATTGTAAATTACAATAAGATCATTGAAGGTGATGCTGAACAGCAAGCAATTCTAAATGAAATTAAATCTGAATGGGAAAAATTCAAACAAGGCGGCGGTAAATTAATATCTATGCGTCCGCCGGCGGCAGCATTAACTGATAGAATTGCACTTGCAGATCACAGAAATGCCGCAATGGCTTATTATGAAACGGACTGTATGCCTTATGCAATGAGTTTAGGCGATTCGTTGGTAAAACTTCAACAAGTAGCAACCGAAGATGCACAGGAAATGCTTAAAAAAGGTGAGGAAGATTCAAGTTCTTCAACTCGTACTATGATGATTGCCTGCGTTGCTGTCGGTTTAATACTTATTATTACTAGTTTAATGATCATTAAAGCGATCACTAATCCGCTGGAACATCTTATTAGAGTATTTGATAAGTTGAGTAATGGTGATTTCCGTCAAGGTAAAGAAATTATTGAAAGTCGTCGTGATGAATTCGGTGAAATGAATGAAAAACTTGCAGTTGTTCGTAAAGTTATCAATGAACTGATCAAAAAGACTAGTAATTCAAGTGAACAATTAGCGGCATCAAGTGAAGAATTATCAGCAAGTGCAAGACAATCAGCACAAGCATCTGAACAAGTTGCAAATTCAGTTACAAATTCAGCCGGTGCAGTTGTCGAACAACAACAATTAGTTGCTGAAGCAATGGAAGCAATCGATCACGCTTTAACGGCGATTGACGTTATGAATAAGACAGCCAATACTGTTGCTGAACACGCTGAACAATCCAATACTCAAGCTGAAACCGGTAGCGAAGCAGTTGAAAGTGCTGTTAATCAAATTCTTAGTGTTGAAAAGATCGTTAATGAATCTGCAGGAACTGTTGATAAACTCGGTCAACGCTCCAAAGAGATCGGACAAATTGTCGAAGCTATTTCAAGTATCGCTGAACAAACGAATTTACTTGCACTTAACGCAGCGATTGAGGCGGCAAGAGCCGGTGAACACGGTCGAGGCTTTGCAGTCGTTGCTGATGAAGTTCGTAAACTTGCTGAAGAATCTCAAGGTGCAGCGCAGAAGATCGCTAACTTGATCGGTGCTATTCAAAATGATACTGATGATGCCGTTAAATCTATGCACGACGGTAGCGTTGCAGTTCGTGAAGGTACAAAATCAGTTGAACAACTTCGCACAACGTTCGATGAAATTCGTGCTGCATCTGATAATGTATCAAGAGACGCAAATAATATGGTTAAAGAATTGAAAGCTGTATTAGAAGATACTCAAAAAATTAAGAGTCGCTCCGAAAAAATTTCCGAAAAAGGCGGTCAAGTTTCAAGCGAAATGGAAAGTGTTTCCGCTGCGTCACAACAACAATCTGCTTCTGCTGAAGAAATTGCATCTGCGTCCGATGCATTAGCAAATCTTGCACAAGATTTACAAGGATCATTACAGCAATTTAAATTCTAATTCGATCGAAAATCAGATCAAAAAATTGATCGTAAAAAAATTAGCCGTAGAGATCATTCAAAATGATCACTGCGGCTTTTTCTATTGCCTAAATTAAAAATTTTGTTTAAAATATTTTTGAGGTGTTGAAAAGTGAACGGAAAAAAATTTTTTATATTGATGAGTTTAACGGCGATGATTTTTTTTAGCGGCTGTGGTAAAGAAGAAGTTGCAGAGGAAAAATTGCCGCTTGTACAAGTTAAAAAAGTTGATTCGACTATGATTAATTCAGAAGAAAATTATTCAGGCGTTGTAAAAGGTCGTTATGAAACGAATTTATCTTTTCAAGTCGGCGGGCAAATTATGTCAAGAAATGTTGAAGTCGGTGATCTAGTCAAAGCCGGTGAAGTTTTAATGACGATTAATCCTCGTGATGTTGTTCAACAAACGAATCAAGCTGAAGCACAAGTTGCATCAGCGAAAGCACAGCTTGATCTGGCAACTTCAAATTTAAATCGCTATCGTGAATTGTTCAATGCAAATGCTATCGCCGCCTCAGTGCTTGATCAATATCAAACGAGTTATGACGCAGCATTAGCCGCTTACGATAACGCAGTTGCAGTTGCTAATCAAAGTCAAAACGCACTTGGTTATACAAATCTGCTTGCTGACTTCGATGGCGTGATCTCTTCGATCAATGTTGAAGTTGGTCAAGTTGTCGCGGCAGGTCAAACGATCGCAGCTTTAGTTCAAACGAATGAATTAGAGATCGCCGTTGACATTCCCGAAAATAAAATTTCTTCGATAGAGATTAATCAACCTGTAACAATTAAATTTTGGGCGTTAAATGATAGCGTTGATGGTTTTGTCAGAGAAATTTCACCGATCGCTGATCCTGCGTCAAGAACTTTCGCCGTTAAAATTTCAATAAAAAATCCGCCGGAAAAAATGCAGATCGGAATGACAGCGAATGTATTAATGACTTCAAATGACACTAAAGAGATCGGAATAATTTTACCATTGACAGCGATTTATCAGACAGAAGATCAACCGCAAGTATGGTTAGTCAGAGATGACAAAGTTAAACTGCAAGCGGTGAAGGTGTCGAATTTTGAAAATAATGATGTTTTAGTTCACGGTTTGCAAAAAGGTGATTTAGTTGTAACAGCAGGTGTTCATAAACTTCGTGAAGGTCAAGCAGTAAGAATTGAATGAAAAGACTTTTGATCTGACATAAAAGGTGATAAAATGGAACAAAATTATAAAGATACTGTATTCCGTGTTTATTTCAATGAAAAGCCTCATTTGTTGTCATTGCTGAATGCTTTACTCAAAACAAATTCAAATGATCCGAATGAGATCGAAATTAACACGCTTGACGGATTATTTTTCGCTGAAGAAGGCAAGAATGATATTTCTTGTCTCTTCCGCGATCATCATTTAGTTTTGATCGAACATCAAGGCACGATTAATTTTAATATGCCGCTGCGCTGCCTCTTTTATGTTAATGAACTTTACAAAAAGATCATTGAACCGGAAAAGAATAGAATTTTTAAGAGTAAAGCGATCGAACTTCCGCGCCCGGAATTTTTTGTACTTTACAACGGCGATAGAAAAGCTGAGGATTATCAAATTATGAAATTATCTGATGCTTTTGATGGCGGCGGTGAAATAAATCTTGAA
>JAFUZV010000141.1 GCA_017476425.1 Selenomonadaceae bacterium | reverse complement strand
TTTCATAGGAGCATAAGACGCACCGACAAACCAACCTTTAGCACCAAGCAAAACATCATCAGTAGTAGCAGCGAATGAAACATTAGTACCATAACGACGATAACCGGCGAAAACATTCCAGTCACCTTTTTCAGGATTATCACCATAAGTTCCATAATCCATTTCAGCCTGCCAGCCATAATCTTCATAATCAGCTTTAGTATTCTTAGCATATGCGCCCCAAAGATTTGCTTTATCGCTGAATTTATAACCGGCATTCACTGACCAAATATTAGCCGTATCTTCACGACCGTGCTTACTGTAAACAATCGTTTTAAAATCATCATCATCAATACGATACCAACCGGCACCACCATAAAGACCACGTTCAGTATCATATTGTACATTTACACCTTGCATACTTGAAGGATCAGTATCATTGACAAATGCACCGAGTAAGCCGCCACCAACTGCATCATCAGTAATACGACCTGCCATCAAAGTAGCTTGCAATTTATTACCAAATGTAACTTGTGCACCGGAATATTCAGTATCCCAAATCAAGCCGCTTTCATTCGTGTAAAGTTCCATTTTACCGACTTTAACATTGAAATTATTATAATCGCCTTCAGCCCAACCACGAACAAGGTTAAAATCAGTTGACGAATTATCTTTCATATCGCCTTCAGCGTCAATACGTGCGTGCAATGACCAATGATCATTGACTTCTGCCTCAGGTTCTAAACGGAATATATAACCGTTACTATTCTCTTTTGACTTCTTGCCAGTATCAAAAGGATCAGTACGTTCACTAGTATAAGTATATTCGATTTTGCCGTGCCAAACAACTTTATCAGCATACTTTTCAAGGTTACTGACACGAACACCGAGATTGTTAAGTTCTTCACTAAATTCAGCAGCAAGACGATCAAGCGCAGCTTTATCAGCACCGCTAGGATTTTTTGCCATAGCTTTAGCGATCATCTGTGCCATTTCATAACGGGTAATGTTACGGTTACCGAGATAAGTGCCGTCGCCGTAACCTTCGACGATACCATCAGCGGCAAGTTGAGTAACTGCATCATAAGCCCAATGACCTGCAGGAACATCGCTGAATGGATTAGCCGCCGCAAAAGTTGTTGACGTTGCACCAACTACAAGTGCCGTTGTCAAAGCTGAAAGAATTTTTTTGTTCATAATAAAACACCTCACAAAATAAAACACAAAAGTAATTAAAATTTGCTCAAAACATTTCAGCTTTCATCTTGGCAGAAATTTTTTCTAAGTTTCCTTGTTTCCTTAAAAAATTTTTTTCTGCTCTTCTCCTAAAAACCTTGTACAAGATACTACAATTTTTTTAATTTGTCAAGTAAATGAGAAAATTTTTTTGTTATTAATTTTCAATATCAAAAATTTTTTTGCAACAAAAAACGAGCGGATTAAATTTCCACTCGCAAAATTTTTTTGATCAATATTTTCTATTAAAGATCGTGCCGCGTCCACCGAATGCTCCTGCAGTTCCTGTGAGATCATAAGCCTTAACAGTGTTATTTTGTCGACGTGATTTGTTAAGCCACGCTCTTGCTTTATACATAATTTGCATATCCAAAGGCTTAATCTGTTCAATGATCGCTTTGCATTCGTCCGTCTCACGATAATTATTTTTCGGCAATTCTTTCATCAATTCAATTAATTGTCCACGTTGATCGACTAACTCAAAAAATGTTTCAACTTCATCATTTGAAATAAATTTTAAAAGCTCATTCGTCAAGTTCAAATATTTTTGCCAAAGAATTTTTGCTTGATTAAAAATTTCTTCATCGCTAAGAGTCGTATCAGACATAAGCATTACCGCCTTTGCCTTGATTCTTTTCAGCTCTTGCCTTCTTCATTGCACCTACCCAAGCATCACGAAGTTCAGTAATAATTTCTTTTGCCTCTTCAAGTGGCGCAGTATTACTCTTGATATTACCCTCAACAAGACGATCATAAACATAATTGTAAAGCGGAAAAAGCTGATGAGAAATTTCATAGTCCATATTGAGAGTTAAGCGAAATTCTGAAATAATTCTTTGAGCTTTCTGCAAAGTTGTATTTGCATCTTCATATTTTTTAGCCTTAACAGCTTCAATGCCTTCGCCGATAAATTTCAAACAACCATTGTAAAGCATTAAAGTTAATTGCTCCGGCGTTGCCGTTAAAACTTGTTGCCGTTTATATGCTTCAGCCGCATTTACCATAAAATACCGTTACTGAGAACTTATAAATAGTTATAAAACTCTTATGTCCCATTCCTGATTCATCACGTCCGCTTTCATCGTCAATTATTGCTAATCAACTGACTACTAACGTTTGCTGTAACGCTCCACAGGCTTAAATTCCCCGCTAACGAACGGGTACATATTGCAAGCGTCTTGTAGGTGACTTTCTTGCAATACCAGCAACTTTTATCCTTTCATAATATTTAGCAAAAATTTTTTAAGTCTGTCTGTTCAATGTATAAACTGTCATTGCTTGGTTCTCGCTCGGTTTATAACAATTAGCGGTGGCAGTTCCAGTTCTCGTCATCTTTTTCAATGACTGCAGCGACTTCTTCTGAACTACTATTTGAAGCACCGACCTTACTACTTTATAAGGCTTTTAAATTTATCACCTTCTTTCTAATTCAGAATGTAGAATTAATTATTTTTCAGCCTTCAACCCTAATTCTGCATTCTTAATTCTTAATTCTGAATTAAATTATTGTCCTCCGGTGATATAACCGAGTTGCATACCGAGTCTTGAAAGTGCAACTTCCATAGCGTCATATTTCTTGTAAAGTTTTGTTTCAAATGAGTTCATCAATTTTCTGAAGTCGCTCATTCTCGTTTGCAAATTACGCATAAGCTGACCAAGATCACTATCATCATTAACACTGTCGTCAGTGCCGGCACGTTCTCTAATGCTCTTCATTCCGGAAGTTAAAACATCACCGATACGCTGAGCAACACCATTGCCGTCAGAATCATCTTTCGGATCAAGTCGACCGAAAACGTTATAAACTGAATCCGGATCATCAGTCAATGCTTGCTTGAGTTTATCCTCATCTAATGTCAGTTGACCTTTTGTGCCGGTGGTTTTAATTCCAAGTGAATAAGCAGAATTATATTTGCCGTTAATTCCGTCAACCGGCGTTGAAATTGCCTCACGCATTGAATAAATAATCTTGCTGATCGTTTCGTCGTGGTAGAGAATACCGGATTTTGCTTTCTCTTCCCATTTTTCGATCTGCTCATCTTTCATCTGCTCTTTTTGAGATTCAGTCAACGGCTTATAATCTTTATATTGTTTTTCATCATATTTTTCGTAAAGACTACTGAGAATTTTATTATAATCCTCAACAAAAGATTTAACTTTATCGATAACGCTTTGAGTATCTTGTGTAACGTTGACAGTTGCCGCTGATTCAGTTGTGTTAAGCAGAGTATAAGTAACGCCTGCAGCTGTGACTTTGTTATTGCTAATGTCGTTGTAAGTTACACCGTCAATAATCGCTTCGCCGCTTGTTCCATAAACGCCATAATTTGAACTTCCATTTGCACTTGATCCGCTGGCGTTAATCGTTTCGCCGGTTGTGAAAGTCAAATCTGTATCAGCAGTAGTATCAGTAAAGCCAAGACGATTTAAAAATCTGCTAGTGAGATCATTTTGACTTGTGATCGAAATTACTTGATCATCGCCGATCTCATCACCACTGTTGATCTTTAAATAACCGTCGTCGTCGATCTCTGCATTAAAGCCGGTTTTTTCGATAATATCATCAACGAGATTTTGCATTGAAAAACCTGTTCCGACAATATCATAATAAGAATAGCTGAAACTTTGATCGCCGATCGTAAAATTCAATGCGGCATCTGCTGAATTAATTCCGCTATATTCATAATTATCATATTCGGCATCTTCTGAATCACTATATCTAACTCTGTCAACATATTCACCGTCAACTTCTTCAGTGTAAAGTTCAACATCTTTAAACATTAAACTTTCAAGTGAAGTCGTCCAATTTGCAGTATTGCCATTAAAATCAGTAACAGGATTTTTAGTAGCGATTGACGCAGGAGCATCGACAGTTGAATAGCCGTAATAATTTGTGCCTTTCGTTTCGTCAGTTACAACATCACCATTAGTATCAAGAAGTTGACCATCAAGAGATTGATACATTTGAAGATTTTGGAAGAAATATTTTGCATTCGTCGCAGCGGTTTTAGTTGCCTCATTCGTTGAATCAGTAGCAAATTTAAAACTAATTCCGTTTGCAGAGCCGCCTTCTTTGTTATAAAAACTAAACGAATCATTAACTGAATCATAGCTTGCACGGACATTGAGACCAAGAGAATTAATATCAGTTACGAGATCATTAAAAGATTTACCGTTATAAAGTTGGTTGTAAGTATATTTAATAGTTTTCGTTGACGAACCATCACTGATTTGAAATTGAAATGCTGCTTCGCCAGGTTTATGGAGATTTAAGCCGCTTGTATTCTCTTCTTCATCTTCAGTGCTGCTTTCGACAGGTGCAAGAGCGTTGACATTGTACATTTTGCTTCCGGTGCTTTTGTTTTCACGAAGACCTTGAAATAGTACGTCAGCAAGTTTAAGGCTTGTTTGATCGCCATTAGCACTGTTAGCAGAAGAATTGTAACGCTTTAATGAATTTGTAGAGACAAGATAAGCGTTAGTACTGAGCGAATTAACTTGAACTTTGTGATTGAGAATCGGCGCATCACCATTAGCGGTAACTGAAATTGCGTCACTAGTTGTTGAAGCTGATTTAGCATTCATAACAGACTGCATTTTGTAAGGTGAAAGCGTAGAATTATTAAACGTCTGAATGCTTGAATAGAGATCGTTATAAGCCTGTTTCTGCCATTCGTTTTTAGTATAAGACTGTTGCAGCTTATCATATTGCTTTTGTTGAGTCAGCATTCCGACTTTAACCATTGATTCAACGTCAATGCCGGAACCTGAGAGACCATAAATACCATTAACACCCATTGATAATCCCTCCTTGAGTTTTAAGAATGACTTTTTATCGTATGAATAACTTGAACTGCAACGAACTAAAAAGCCATTCTTGACTCCATATCATATAAAATAACAAAAAATTTTCTTAAATAATTAATTTAAATATTTTTGTCGATAAATGCTCCGAGCCAATCTTTAGCCTTGATCATATTTTCGATCAACTCTTCCGGCGGTAATTCTTTAATAACTTCTTGAGTCTTCTTATCGATCATTTTGATCGTCATCAAGTTGACTTCTTTGTTGTACTTAAATTCAAGGTTACAATTAATTTTGTCCATCAACTCGTTAAGTTGTTCCGTCATTAAAGACACAGTATCTTCATCAAGTGTACCGGGCTCAAGATGAAAATCTTCTTCGTCAATTTGAGGTTGACGATCTTCATCTTTCTCAAAAATACCTTCCATATCGTCGACTTTTAAAGCCTTAGTATCAATGATCACTTTTGAATTTTGAGAATCATTGTTGACTTTATCAGCTTGAATCGACTTATCGGAATTTTTATTACTTCCGATCTTTTGTTCTGCCGCTCCGATCACGACAGCGGCGGTTACGATGTCCTGCAGTCTTCCAACCATCTTGTTCACACTCCTTGTATTTTACCAGACATCAAAACTTGCGGTTAATCGGTTGAGATTTTTAGCCGCCGTGCTGTCATGGTTATTTTTATTTCAGAGGCATTGCATTACTCAGATCAATGCTTCCGAGTTGTGCTGCTGCCTTCTGATTTTCTTCCTGAATTGCACGATAAATTTCGCCGCGATAAATTTTTATTTCTCTTGGTGCCTCAATCGCTATGCGAACATTTTCGCCTTGCACTTCAACAACGTTTATAATGATATTGTCACCTATCATAATCTGTTGTTTAGGTTTTCTTGTAAGTACTAACATAATCATACCCCCCGATTAGGTTCAGGGAACAAGCGATGTTTTGTAGTATATCTTGTCTTTCCATTACGATCTGTTTTGCCTGCATATTATCAGTATTGAGAACGACCGGCGCAAGCAAATTAGCTGTCATATATCTTACACTGCCATTAGGAATTGTTATCAATGAGTACAGCATAACATCTTCTTGATTTTTAATGTTGAGTTCCTTAACAGTTTCATCATCAATTTCAATAACGTATTCTGGGAAGAAGATAAACGGCGTAGTGATCAAAAATGCAAGTTCCGGCGTTTGCAATGACTGCATAAAATAATATGGACTTTCATCATCATAAGGAATGATCAAAAATTCGTGTTCCTCTTCAAAAGCCGGAATACCATCTTTGAAGTGCACAATTTTTTCTTCATCAACTTCAATTTCGCCAAATCGTACTGTATGGACTTTTCTCATTGATTAATTCCTCCACGTAATATTTTTTCAAATTCAAGCGTAAATATCATATTTATTTTCACTTATCCAAGCCCTGAAAAATCCTTGATCTTTTATGTAAGTTTCAGCACTGCCGGGCGTTGTTCTGATACTTGCACTCGGATTAGTTGTAATTTCAGCACTAACATCACCTAAATCAGAATCACCAACAACTTGAGAAGGATCACTGACAGTTATCTGTGGTTTTGGAATGTGTTGAATTTCAAGATAACGGCGTTGATTAGCCTCTGAAAAAATTCTTGACTTCGCCTGTTGTTGAATATAATTTCCACGTTTAGCAGCATTTTCAATATTCGACCAAGCGTTTTGAGTATGTCTCGAATCAGAAGATTGAACATCAGAAATACCACGCTGACCACGTTCACTGGTAAAATCATTCATTGTTCTTGCGCCGTAAGCGTGACGACTCTGATAACTATCTATGTCAATTCTCGCTTGAGTTGCACCTTTATTTGATCGTGCTTGTTGATTGTTGCCGTGAACTTCAGCGGGTATCATATGACTATCGTCAACTGTGCTTTGTTGATTGCGAATGCCGATCTGTGGAATAGTGTGTCTCATATTTAATCTGAATGTTATCACGATCAACACCTCCAAGCCTAAAATTATTTTTTAATCCGATCGATCGATTTAAAAAAATTTTTTATTTCAATGATTCTTCAACAAATAATTTTTATATCCTTCTTAATTATAAAACGTTAGAAATTTTTAATCAAGGATTTTTTATTAGAAATTTTTTATAAAAAAACGTCGGCGATCAAAAAATCACCGGCGTAGATCATTACAACGATTAATTTAAAATATTTATCTAAAAAAATTTTTTACAAATAATCAGCAAGAGATTGCGGCAAAATTCTTCCGCCTAATGAAAGCGACATACTATAAAGCGTCTGCGCTTCCATAAGATCAATAGCAAGTTTTGCAACATCAGTGCTACTAACATTTGTGATATTTTCTGTGATATTATCGCTTTGAACTTCAAGCATCGACAAGACACTATCATAAAGTTGAGTTCTTGCACCAACGTGAGTTTGAGTAACTATTACAGTAGTATCAGCGACATTTGAAATTGTTATACCGTCTGAAGTCATCCAATGATTATCGTGTGCCTCTGTTTTTGCAAGAACAGTCAGCATATTATTAAGCATAGCACAACCTGAAGCCTCATTGCCGGACTCTGCATTATCAAAAATATCAGTTCCAAACAAATCTTGACCTGTAACATTAACTGTATCAGATTGAGGCTCAGCCGCACCATTTATTTTAACCATTGAGAAATGATTATTATCACCAGCGTAATTTATAATCGCTTGCTCAATGGTTGTGAAATTCAAAGTCGTCGTGTCAGTGCTGCCGGTAAATTGCACTTCAATATTTTTATTTGTTGTAACAGTATTTCCATTAGAATCAGTTGTGGTATCAGTTTTTATAATACCTTGATTCGTGAAATAATCAGCAACTGTAAATTTCGTCGTGTCAGTATCCAAAACAATTTGACCGGCGGCATCAGTAGCAGGATCAACTTTACCTTGACCGAGATTAGATTTCTCCATATAACCGCTGTCCATAAATTCTTTATCATAGAAATAGCCGCTTTGTGTATCAAGATAATATGTGTTGCCGTTACCATCATTAAGAGTCAACATTTGATTTAATACAGCAGTTGTATCGACACTTTTATCAAGATCGTTTTTGAAAAAATTTGTTTGTGCACTGTCAAGATTTTTTGCGAGTCCACGCTCCGCCAATGCAACACTTCCACTACCGTCTTTAGTCCAAGAAAAAGGTTGTACTAAATCTCTTTGTCCGGAGAAAATGAATCGTTGACCTTCTTGTGCATTTGCCGTTGATACGATCTCTTGAATATGTGCTTCCATTTCTTTAGCGATTGCATTCCAGTCGCCTTCATTGTTATCATCATTAGCCGCATTAACAGATTTTTCAATGAAAGTTTTCATTACTTCATTAATATGAGTCATTGAGTTATCAGAAGTTTTCATCCACGATACAGCATCTTTAACATTCTTTTGATACTGATTATTTTCACTGAGATTATTTTTATAATGAAGCAGACGATTATATCCGATCGAATCATCAGACGGACGATGAATGCTCCCGCCGTCAGCATCTTCAAAAAGTTTTGTCTGTCTTTGATAAGCCTTTTGCAATGACAAATTATAATTATAAGAAAATTGATTGCTACTCATTCTAATTCCCATAACGATCACCTCTTTGTTAATGTAGAATGTAGAATGCAGAATGTAGAATTGAAAAAAATAATTCTGCATTCTTAATTCTGCATTCTGAATTAAAAATTATCTGCCTACTTGACCGGTATTATTAACGAGACGATCAAGCATTTCATCCATTGCCGTTAAGCATCTTGCACAAGCTCCATAGCCTTTTTGAAATTTGATCATATTCGTTAATTCTTCGTTCCAATCAACACCAGACATTGAAGAACGCCAATTTTTAATTTGCACCATTAATTCATCTTGTGATTCGACTTTTAAATCCATAGATTCAGATCGAAGTCCAAGCTGCGCCATAGCATAATTATAATAAGCGTAAATCGAAATATCGCCTAAAGCACGAACAGAATCTTTAGAACGATTAACTGTATATGAGGCATTTCCTTGACTATCAGAATAAGTTATTGAAAAAACGCCGTCAGCAGACGTTGATTCAACACGCTGATCAAGAACAGTGCCATTGCCATCAGTGTAAACAATTTCACCGTTTGCATCTACCGATTTATAAATTGTTCCGTCATTAGCAGAATAAATCAAAATTCCTTTATTATCTTCATATTGATACTTAATACTTGTATCACTTGCCGATCTAAAACCAACTATAGCACCATTGTTATCAGTCCAGATATTTAATTCATTGCCTTTTTCGTCAACAAATACAGGTGAACTGACTGTAGTATTAGTTGTATTACCGTAATCATCAAGATCATTAGTAGTTACAACGTCTCTATAAACTACGCCGTCCATACCACGATAAAGAACTTGCCTTTCAGTTACAGTCATTGTTGAGGAACTATATGTTGTAGTGTAAGTGATTCTATCGTCGTAAACGTCAATAGTTTTGTGATTGTTATCATAGTAATAATAATAAAGGTCTTTGACGTTGCCGGTTTCTTCAGTATAAGCCTTAGTCATATCGAAGAAATCACTAAGCAAAACAGCATTATTACCTTGAGCCGTAGCAGAAGCATCAGTGCCGGTTTCATTATCATTATTTTTCGCTGCGATATACTGAGCACCATCATCAGCCGTAAGCAATGGATTAACTTTTAATTCTTCGATAATATCAACGCCGGTTAAAATATCATTGCCATTAAAGACATAGAAATAATTTGCATCTTTTGATGTGCTGGTGTAACGATATTCACTGTAATTATAACTGCTGTAAGTTATACCCGATGCACCAAAAAAATTTCCGCCTTGATTGCCATTGAGATCATAACCTGCGGCGTGTTGTGCATTAAAAGTTGTCAACATTAACGCTGAAATATTTGCAAGATCACTTATAGCACTTTTATTTTCATCGATAGCATCAATAAGCCCTTTCATAGAACCATTTTTGATTTTGAAAATTGTTCCGGTCTCTTTGATATTGACACTATAGTCTTGCACGCCATAATTAACATCGTCGATAATTGCTCCTTGACGACCACCACGAGTATATTCAAGCGTCAATTTATCAGCGGCATTTACTAAAGTTATTCCATTGCTGACAACTGAATAATAACCTTCAGATCGTTCACTAACAGATATGTCAATGTATTCAGCAAGTTGATCGCAGACTAAATCACGCTGATCACGAAGATCATTTGCAACTGATCCGCCGGCTTCCATAGCTACGATCTGTTTATTGAGATGAACAATTTTTGAAGTCAATTCATTAACATTATTGATTCTTATGTCAAGTTCTTCATAAAGTGCATTGATCTGATCGACTAGATCATCTTTCGCACTGATAATTTTATTAGAAAGCAATGTCCCTTGATTAATAACATTTTTTCTGCAGGCGTTATCACTTGCATTGGTTGAAAGTGTTTTCAAGGACTCCCAAAATTGTTGCATTGCATATTGAATGCCGACATTTTTTCCATCATCAGTTTCAGTTGTATCGTTAAAAGTAACTTCTATTCTATCGTAATTCTTCTGCATTTGTGCATTATATTCTTGTGTTGCAACTTCCATTCTATATTGCTTATCAGCAAAAACATCACGAGCACGAAGAATTGACGTTGAGTCAACGCCGGTGCCAACTGCAAGCTCACCATAGATTGAAGGCTGCATTTGGCACATTGTAGCCGCTAAGTTCACGCTTTGACGCGAATAACCTTCCGTGCTGGCATTCGTTATATTATGACCGACCGTATCAAGCGACAGTTGATTGGCAAAAATACCTCTAACCATCGTATTGAGACCGGTAAAAGTTGATCTCATATCCTCACATCCTTTGATTAATTAAATATTCGCGTCAAACATTCGCCGGTTAAATTGATTTCTTGCCTCATTGCCCGGCGGACCGTAAATGTTACTTGCAACTGTACGAGTCAACACATTCACATTGTATTCAATAAAAGTTTTGCTGTTTATCAAAAGCCGAGCAACATTTGTAATTTGATGGCGAAGTCGATCTTGTAAACCCGAAACTTTTATTAAAAGATTGTTAGCAACGTTTTTTTCAATACTTTCATTTTGTGATTCAATAAAATTTTTCAAATTGTCGACGTTTACCGATTTCAAAAACTCTTGCACTTTCAAATCACTTTTTGAAAGATCACTCATTAAAGGTTCAATCGCTTGCACTGAAGTTGTAACATCTGCGCCGGAGCGTCCATTTTTAAGTGCCTCTGACAATTCACCAAAAATTTCATTCAAGCGAGTGCAAAGGATCATTTGTTCTTTCAAGATTTTTATCACTCTATCCATAATCATTGATCACCTCTGCATTCACGCTTTGAAGTCAAAATTTTTCTTGTGAGTTACAATATCGCCGCCATTGTTGCCATAAGTCGGTTCAACTGTTGCGCCACCGATTTTATTAAGGTGATATTTGACGGCATTCAATGCACTCTGTGCAAGAATATTATTATTATCTCTTAAATTTATTGTCTGATTAACCTTCGTTGTAAGACTTTTATGCAACTGTTTCAAACGATCTTCAATCGCTTTTCTTGGAGCTAATTTAAAAAGTTCTTCCATTTTCGTATTGATATTGATCGACGGTTCAACTTTTGAAAGTTCAATTAATGTTTCGCCGCGTTGACGTTCAAGTTTTTGAATTTTTGCCGTTAAAAGTTGTTCCTCATCAAGAATTTTTGACAAGCCGTCCATATCAATAATTACAAGTGCTTTATGTTTACGTTCACCGAGTTCAATAGCACTATCATAAGCAAGATTGATTTTTCCGAGAATGTCCATCAGATTTTGCCACAATGAAATATCCATAATTCACCTCAGAAATTATTCATCAAAATACTTGCTGCAATATTTTCCGATGCAATGTCATAGCTGCCGGTTTCAATTTTGCGGCTATACTCTTCTACTTTATCTTGTCGCACGTCGCTTTCTTTCTGCAATTTTTTAAGCATATCATTAAAAGTCAACGCTTCTTTTGAAAGTCTCATTTCATCTTGAAAAGAATTTGCATTCTTCGCTTTGATCGCATTATTTGATTTTTTCGTCGATGAAACAGCATTAGAAGTATAGAGAAGAGAATTGACGTTATTGTTGATAATCATTTTTTTCACCACCTGATTATTTCGCCGCAGTCCGTGCCGCATTATTAAACAGCTATCCATTCTGTCTTGCAAATTTTATCGAAAAAAAATACAGACCTTTTAAAGTCTGCATTCTTTAAAATTGTTTCGTTTTTTAAATTTATTTTGCATTTTCTTTCAATTTCTACATTACACATATAATAACTTTCTCTTGTTGTATCATAGTTTTGAATTAAGCAAATTACTTTTTAGCCGCAATTTTTTTCAAGTCTTTGGAATACATTCCGTGACCTCTGTCGGCTTCTCTCTGTTCAGCGATTTTTGCGTGAACGCCTTGAAGTTCTTCTTGCATTTCGCTCATACATTTTTCGCAGAATTTACCTTTCATAATAAGTTGACCGCATTTCTTGCAAGGATAACTATAATTAATTCCTTCTTGAATGAAACGACCTTCTTCGATCAATCGACGAACGATCGGTTCAGCTACTCCGGTTGCCTCAAGAATTTCAAAAACTTTGCACTTCGGATTATCGCGGACATATTCAATAACTTTCATTTCATCATCAGCTTGTTTATCAAGGCAAGCCGGGCAAACTTTTCCACCAGTCGACATAAAAACTCTGCCGCAAATTTGACAATTTTTTAATTTTGCACCCATAATTCCTTTTAGATTGCTTATAGAATTTCAAAAAGTTTTTAAGCAATCGTTCTCCTTTCATCAAAATTTCTTTTTTATTCTAACACAAAGATTTTTTTCTGTCTATAGTGAAGAGATCAATTTTTATTCAAGGACGTGAAAAATAAATATCAAAAAAATTTTTTATTGCGATTTATATTATTGACTTTGAGAATCAGCAAAGATAAAATTTGATCACGATAAAAAATTAAATTAATGAGTTGGAGGAATTTTATAAATGGTTATTGACACGAAGAGAGAACAAGATCGTGAAGAAATTCAAAGATCAATTTGGGCTATCGCTGATGAATTACGTGGAGCTGTTGACGGCTGGAGTTTTAAAAATTATGTTTTGGGTGCAATGTTTTATCGCTACATTTCAGAGAATTTGACGGCTTACATTAACAAAGGTGAAATTGAAGCCGGAGATGAAAATTTTGATTATGCAAAATTAAATGATGATGAGGCTGAAAAAGCTAGAAAAGATATTGTTGATGAAAAAGGTTTTTTCATTCTTCCGAGTGAACTTTTTGTAAATGTCCATAAGAATGCCGCTAACGATAAGAATTTAAATGAGACTTTAGAAAACATTTTTATCAATATAGAAAATTCTTCTCAAGGCAGCCCGTTTGAAGATCATTTTAAAGGCTTGTTTGATGATTTCGATGTAAACAGTAATATTCTCGGTAGCACAGTTGCTAAGCGAAATGAAAGGCTTTTTAAACTGTTAGACGGTATTGCTAAAATGAATCTTAACACCGTTGAAGATCGTGACGGCGATGCTATTGGCGATGCTTATGAATATTTGATCTCAATGTATGCATCTAATGCAGGAAAATCCGGCGGTGAATATTTTACACCTGCTGACGTTTCGGAACTTTTAACGAGACTCGGAACCGTTGGCAAGAAGAAAATCAATAAAGTATATGATCCGGCTTGCGGCAGTGGATCATTACTTTTGAAAGCTATAAAAATTCTCGGCAAAGATAGCGTTGAACTCGGTTTTTTCGGTCAAGAAATTAATGTTACTACTTATAATCTCTGTCGTATAAATATGTTTCTTCACAATATAAACCCGGACAAATTCAGTATTGCTTGTGATAATACTTTGACAGATCCATATCATTGGGATGATGAGCCTTTTGAATTGATCGTTTCTAATCCGCCGTATTCTATTAAATGGTCCGGTGATAGTAATCCGCTTTTGATTAATGATCCTCGTTTTTCACCTGCCGGAGTTCTTGCGCCTAAAAGTAAAGCTGATCTGGCTTTTATTATGCACTCACTTGCTTGGCTTGCTCCTAATGGTACGGCTGCGATCGTATGTTTTCCGGGAATTATGTATCGTGGCGGAGCGGAACAAAAAATTAGAAAATATCTTGTAGACAACAATTTTATTGACTGCGTTATTCAGTTGCCGTCAAATTTATTTTTTGGTACTAGCATTGCAACTTGTATAATGGTTTTGAAAAGAGGTAAACCTAATAACGAAATTCTTTTTGTCGATGCAAGCAATGAATTTATCAAAGTGACTAACAGCAATAAATTGACTCTGCAAAATATTGATATTATTGTTAATGCTTTCACTGAACGAACTGATAAGCAATATTTTTGTAGATTGGTTACTTACAACGAAATTAAGGAACAGAATTATAATTTATCAGTTAGTACTTATGTGGAGCAAGAAGACAAGAGAGAAAAAATTAATATTGTGGAGCTTAATGACAAAATTAAAAAAATCGTCGCTCGTGAGCAAATTTTACGCGACGAAATAGATAAAATTATTTTGGAGATTGCAGGGTGAATAGAAATGCCGGAAATTTCAAGATTCTATGGTATTGTATTGACACTCCACACGGCTAAAGCCGGCGGATTCCTAATTCAACGAGCACCGCCTTGCAATGTAGTTTGCTAAGATTGTCGGTCTTACACGCTCTCCAAAGGCGTTACTTCCCGTGTGCCCCACGGTAGTTATCTTTGTGAGTTTGGTTTTCTCTC
>JAFUZV010000017.1 GCA_017476425.1 Selenomonadaceae bacterium | reverse complement strand
TTGCAATAAGTTGAGTCTATTTCAATAAGGACTGATTTACCAGAGTTCCATTCTTGAAGTATGTTGATAAAAATACCTTGTTCGATCCATTGTTGGAATTTATGATAAATACTATTCCAATTAACATAAGTTCTCAATATCAAAAAGATGGCGTTATTATCAAGTGGAGGTCTGCCTGTATTTTTAGCTTTTAAAAGTTTGTCAAATTGTTCGGTTGTCAAATCAAAGAGAGCAACTCATGGTATAGTTTACCAACACGCTTTAGATCACGTTATGTGCTTGGTGATATTCCGGAAAATAGCCGGACTTTTGGAGTAGTGATCGATACATCAGGATCAATGAATGCAAAATTAATCGGTTATGCACTTGGAGCGATCGCAAGTTATTCAGACGCTAAAAATGTTTCGGCGGCAAGAGTGATATTTTGTGATACAGAGGCTTACGACGCAGGATATTTAACGCCGGATGAGATCGCAGGACGAGTTGAGGTTAAAGGTCGCGGCGGAACAATTTTACGACCTGGTGTTGATGAATTGATCAACGCAAAAGATTTTCCAAAAGATGCGCCAATCTTGATTATCACTGACGGATACATTGAAGATAATTTGAAAATCAAACGGGAACACGCTTTTTTAGTTCCACGAGGTCATCATTTACCATTCAGAGCGCACGGAAAAATTTTCTATCTTAGTGAGACTTAAAGCAATTTGAATAAAAAAAATTTTTTTAACATATTATAAAAACCTTGATCAATTAAAAAATGTATGATATACTTCAAATTTGTTTGAGGCATAATTAAATTAGTTGTCTCAATAGTTGGTTTAAAAAGTCTTTTGAACCTTCACTGCTCCGTTCTTAAATGCGGAGTCATAGTCCATAGAGGAGGTGTTTTTTGTGAGAAAGTACGAAATTGTATTTATCGTCAGACCGCTTGAAGAGGAACAAATCAACGTTGTTATTGAAAAATTTTCAAAATTGATCACTTCAAACGGTGGAACGATCGACAAAGAAGATCGCTGGGGTAAAAAGCGTCTTGCTTACGAGATCAAAAAAGAGATCGAAGGTTATTATGTTCTCTTTTACGTTACTTGTGAGTCTGCTTGTGTCAACGAATGCGATCGTGTTATGAAAATTACTGACGAAGTTCTTAAGCATATGATCGTTCGTTCCGACGAGAAAGAGATTACGAACAGATAGGTAAGGCGCAAAAAAATCTTGCAAATTAAATAAATCGTCGTATAATGAAGAAACGTTTCAGAACTGGAACACAGGATGAGGTCTCGTCCTGCGAAGTAGACCGAGTAAGACTTCAAATTTGAAGCATTGGTTGTTGATAGCGGAATCCGCCGAATTTATTCGTGCGGAGTATGTCAAGAACAGATAGGAAAAATTTTAAAAGCCTTATGATAAATAAGGTCGGTGCTTCAAATAGTAGTTCAGAAGAAGTCACTGCAGTCATTGAAAAAGATGACGAGAACTGGAACTGCCACCGCTAATTATTATAAACCGAGCGAGAACCAAGCAATGACAGTTTATACATTTAACAGACAGACTTAAGAAATTTTGCTAAATATTATGAAAGGATAAAAGTTGCTGGTATTGCAAGAAAGTCACCTACAAGACGCTTGCAATGTGTACCCGTACGTTAGCGGGGAATTTAAGCCTGTGGAGCGTTACAGCAAACGTTAGTAGTTGACAATCAGAGATGATTGAAGATGAAAGCGGACGCGATGAATCAGGAATGGGACAGAATAGTTTTATAACTGTTTATAAGTTCTCAGTAACGGCTTAATTTATGAACAAAGTTATTTTAAGTGGTAATCTTGCACGTGATCCTGAAGTTCGTTATACTCAATCTGGTAAAGCTGTTGCAACTTTCGCTATTGCAGTAAGCAGATGGAAACGTCCGGGTGAAAATCAACCGACTGCAGATTTTTTTAATGTTGTTGTGTGGGATAAAAAAGCTGAGTTTTGCAGTAAGTATTTGACTAAAGGTTCAAGAATTTTGCTTGAAGGTCGTTTGCAGTCTCGCAGTTACGAAGCACAAGACGGCTCAAAACGCAATGTTATTGAAGTCATAGCAGATGAAATTGAATTTGCAGGCGCAAAGCGTCAACAAGATAATGATTCCGGTTATTCAAACAGTAATGCTAGAAATTCTGATTCGTCATATGATGGTAGCGATATGAATGATCACGGCATTGATAAGAGTGGCGACGAGATCGACATTCCATTTTAAGAAATTTTTTGAAGTACGATAAAATTAAATCGAAAGAGGTGAATTTAAATGAGACGTGAGAGAGGACGCAGACCTCGCAGAAAAGTTTGTACATTTTGTGTCGATAAGATCGAAAATATTGACTATAAAGATGCTGCAAAACTTCGTAGATTTATTACCGAACGTGGAAAGATTTTGCCGCGTCGTATCAGCGGTAACTGTGCAAAACATCAGCGTCAAGTGACTGTTGCAATTAAGCGTGCTAGAAATATTGCACTTCTTCCGTTCACTGCTGATTAAAACATTTTTATAAAAATTTATTGAAAAAATTGCTTCTAATGTAGATATTTTAAAACTACATTAGGAGTTTTTTTATGGAAAGAAGACACTCTAACTTCGCTAACACCTCCGTCACGTACAAGTTCTACGATACGCACTACTATGCTTCTTGCTTGGAGGCGTATCAGTTAATAAGATCACAGATAGCTTGACGATTACGCCGAAAGATACCAACTTCAGTTTCAGCTCTAGTAACCTAGTTTACCGAAAAGCGGCGAAAAGCCCCTAGCTTTAGCTATGGGGATGTAAGCCGCAAAAAAAATCTTGCTTTCTGTAAATAATTTTGTTAAAATGTAAATGAAGATGGGCAGGGGTAAAATCCGCCTCTTCATATAATTTTAAATTGGTTGGGGCATCAACCTATGCAGTAGACACCGTAAGACTTCAATTTGAAGCTAGTGTCGTTGATAGCAGAATCCGCCGAATTTATTCGTGCGGAGTATGTCAAACAGGATGGAACGGCGGAATATACCACACAACGCCAATTTAGTGAAATTCTTTTAGTATTGAAAGAAAAATAAAAAATTGACGGTGAAAAAAATCATCGTCTTTTTTATTATTAAAATTGTTGATTTGATGCAATTTTAAATTTCGCTTGTTTTTTAGAAATTTTTACTGCCTTTCAAAACGATAAGGACTCAATGATGAGCCTGTTCTCTTAATCTTGCAATTCGATCTGAAGTCTGTGGATGAGTTGAAAAAAGACTTTTTAAAGTAACTTTTGCATTTTCAAGCGGATTAACTATGAACATATGAGCCGTTGCCGGAGTTGCAGACTGCATAGGTTGAGCATTTTGTGCGTAATGTTCGATCTTTTCAAGTGCTGAAGCTAAATATAAAGGATTTCCACAAATTTCACCGCCGGTTTTGTCTGCATCATACTCACGACTTCGAGAGATCGCAAGCTGAATTAATGACGCAGCGATCGGCGCAATGATAATTGTAAACAATGTGCCTAAAATTCCGCCGCCGTTATCCTCATCATCTGAATTACTTCCGAAAATCATTCCCCATTGTGCGATATTTGCGATCATTGAAATAACGCCTGCCATTGACGCAGCGATCGTTGAGATCAAAATATCTCTGTGCTTGACGTGTGCAAGTTCGTGACCGAGTACTCCGCTAATTTCGTTGTAGTCCAAAACATTCATTATACCTGTCGTAACAGCTACAGCGGCATGATCCGGATTTCTGCCGGTTGCAAAAGCATTCGGCACATCGCTATTGATAACGTAAACTTTCGGCATAGGAAGATCAGCCGCTTTAACGAGTTTTGCAACGAGATTATAAATTTGCGGCGCAGAATGTTCATCAACTTCTTGTGCATCGTACATTTTCAAAACGATCGAATCACTGAACCAGTAACTGAAAAAATTCATTCCGATTGAGATCAACAACATTATGAATGCACCGGTTGATCCTGCGAAAGCTCCACCGAGTGCAACCATTAAACCCGTTAAAAGTGCCATTAAAATCATTGTTTTAAATATATTCATTTGATCACCTCATTAAATTTCCATTTCAAGAATGATCGGACGATGGTTGCTTTCAAAATTCTCCGGCTCAATAGTTGCTGAAATGATATTATTGCTAAATGCTTTTGAGACAAAGAAATAATCATTGCGTCGATCAAAATCTTCACCACTATTTTTAGGCGGTCGATAAGTGTAGGCATTCTCTTGATTCGGATTCATTTTTTCAAAAGCATCAACAAAACCGATCCTTTTGAGATTCTTCATTGCGTCAACTTCTTCCGGCGGAATTTTATCAATATTTGTTCTTATATTAAAAGTTCCACCGACGATAACAGGATGAGATAATTTTAAACGTTTCAAATAACGCCTAAATTCTCTATGCCAGTCGTTATATTCTTCTTCACCGAAAATTTTCAATGAAGGCGCACAAACATTAACGAACGAAAAATAATCAAAATCGATCGTCATAACACGCCCATTAAAATCAATGCTGAGTTCTTTAATGTCCAGATCACGAACAAGAATCGCTTCACCACGTCCGACATTATTCCAGATCGCTTGATATTCAGAAAGTTTTTCATAAATTTCATCAGACATTAATTTGATCGGCGGCTTAATCTCTTGCACAGCGATAATATCAGCGTCAAAACTTAACAAAGGTTCTGCAAATGTGTGGAGTCTTTTTCTATACGTATTCCAAGAAAGAAATTTAATTTTCATTTCGTCACCTCAAAATCCAAGTTCAGATTTATGTTCAGTCATTCCATCAATACAGCATTGCATAACGACACCGAGATCAAGTCCGAGCTTTCCAACACCAAGAGTAATAATTTCACGGTTGCAGCCGGCGGCGAATCGTTTATCTTTGAATTTTTTCTTGAGACTTTTAACTTGCATTCCGTCCATATTTTCCGGGCGCATAAGTGCATAAGCGTGGACAATTCCTGTAAGCTCATCAACGGCAAAAAGTGATTTTTCAAGATCAGTTGTCGGTTCGATTTCATCAGTGCAAATTCCATAGCCGTGAGAAATGATAGTCTTAATGTCCTCTTCGTCAACGCCTTCAAGCTCTAACAATTCTCTAACGTGCTTGCAATGTTCATTAGGAAATTTTTCATAATCAACGTCGTGAAGATAACCGATCGCCTGCCAGTGATCTTTGTCAGCGTGAAAATAATCAGCCATTGCGCCCATAGCTGCTGAAACTGCTGCTGCGTGAATCAACAAATGATCTTCTGTAGTATGTTTCTTCAAAATTTCTTTTGCTTTCTCTAAAGTTAATTTACTCAAAACTTTTTGCACCTCACAAAATTATTTTTAAAAAATTTTTTATCAATAAGGTTTATTCATTTTAGAATATGTGCTCATAAGCGTTTATAAGTACTTAATATAAGAAATAATGATCATAATTTCTTAGACATAGTTTTTGTTTCATATTTTTTAATTAACCTGTAAGAGATCAGATCAAATAAATTTTCTCATAATACACTTATTATATCATATTATTTTTAGAATACAATTCTTACATTTATACTTATATAAAAAACATATGAACACATATTCTTAAAATTTTATCACCTTGTCAATCAATTTGACTTGTAAAAATTTTCTTGTCCTTAACAGTGAAATTAATATATTGAGACGATGCACTGTCATTGCTCGGCGTGATAAATTCAAAGCAATAGAGATATTCACCGTCTGAAAGTGATTCGTCTTTGAATTTTGGATTTTCACCGATCGTGAAAGTATCAACCTCAACCGCTGTAAAATCGCTGTCATTGCCGCTGACTGTCAAACCGTAATGAATCGTTGTAATTTGATCGCCGTCTTTAAGTTTGATCAAATTTTTATCACTCATGCCTTTTTGTGCTCCACGTCTTGCACCGAGAATTTTATATTGATTGGCTTTGTAATCGTAAGCAACTTGCAAATTGCATTTCATTCCATTGAGTTTAATCGGTATCGAATACAAATTATAATCCTTGTTATGTTCCGTCACTTCAATATAAACCGGGTGACCGTCAAGCATAGGCCATTTAGCTTGGAAGTTATCAGTAAATCGTCCTTTTTCCCAATCAGCTTTAATATTTGCATCAGTTCCGAGATTTAAAATTATATCGCCTTGCACTCTTGCTAAATTGCAGCGAACGTCAGATAAAATATTCATTTCCTCTTCTGTCAACTTAACATAAGCATTATTATCCTTGTCGACTTTGATAATGTGATCTTCAAGCTCATCAATATCAAAAATTTTTTTCTTTTGAGTTGGCTGAGGCAAAGCGATCTGATAATTGCCATTCAAAATATCATTCGCTTGTGGTGGAAGTTGACCGTAAAGCAAATGATAGTACAAACATTTTTGCGTTAATGGTGCGCCTTCTTGTTGAGCATACAAATTATAAATTTGATCGCCGCCGTCAAGTGGATAAAATCCGGAAATTCCATTGCCACTCTTGCGATATTTTCCGCTGACTTGATAAACAACTGCTTCATCAATCGCGTCAATTAAATTTTGTGAAGTCTGCGGCAAAAGTTTTAAAGATTTTTCAGCGAGATCACCTATATCAATCATATCATAATAACCATCTTCGTTATTATTTCCGCCATAACCTTCAGTCTTCTTTGCATTACGACCGAACGACGAGAAAAATTTTTTCGGCTCTTTTGCTGACGCTCTCAACGCCTCAACACCAAAAGCATCATAAGCCGCTTTTAATTGAGGGATTCTCGTAACGTTGACAACTGATAATGTCGCCGCGTCCTCTGACCAAGCCTCTTCACAACCTTTATAATAAGCGTCGCACATTGCTTTACCGAGTCCATCGCCGCCCATAGCAGGATTTTCAACAAGTTTACTAAGCCAGCCGGTATATTCCCAGCCGTTACCGGGTTCAAGTTCTTCTGACGCAACCATATAACGTGTATAACCGTGAAGAGTATTAGCCGTGTCGAATGTCGCCATTAAGCAAGCATCAAAACCGATAACTTCAAACGGTGGATTTTGTTCATTAGCATCATAAACGGACGCAAAAGCATCACGAATACTATTTAAACTCAAGATATTTTCAGTTCGTTCATCGTGACAGACACCAAAAGCACTGCCGCCGCCGTGATCCCAAAATATGAAGACTTTATGATCAGCTTGAAAATTATCTTTGCCGAATCTTAAAAAACTTGATAAAGTATCAGGCGATCCCATATCAGCATCGCTTGTCGTTTGAAGTTCGTGCAAGCCGTCAGAGTCATACAAAAGTCGATTCGTCATTCCTGATCTCACAAAAGCATTTTTCCATTCATTTGATCCGCCGGCTTGAATGATCACTTTAACATTCGACGGCAATGCAACTTTCATCATCTCTTCAATATCAGCCGTTGCCGCTCCATATTCACTTTCAAGGTTACTTCCGCAAATATACCAGTAGATCAACCAAGTATCATTTTTGTTATAACTGTCTGTAAATTCTGTTCTTTCTTTTTGCGAAGGTTCTTCTGTATCATCACTCATTGCAACGATAACAAAGAAGAGAATCAACAGCATAACGATCGCTCCGAGGATTTTTTTCATAAATTTCACCTCTTAACTTAAAAATTATTTTTTCAAAGTAGATTTTATCAAATTAAATTGTTATCTTCAATACAAAAAAATTTTTGCGAAGGAAATCAAAAAATTGCAAAAAAAATTTCTGCCTCAACGACAGAATTAAAATTAATT
>JAFUZV010000140.1 GCA_017476425.1 Selenomonadaceae bacterium | reverse complement strand
GTCAAAGTATCGTCTGAACTACCGCTATCACTCGTTGAAGTTCCGCTGAGTGCTGTACCATTTACATAAAGTTTATAACTGCCGGTGATAACATTCGCCGCTGTTCCGCTGAATGATGAAATATAAGTATTTTCTTCAAGATACCATTTACTGCTTGAGTCAAGCGTAACATTAACAGTACCGAGAGAAGTTGAAACAGATGAGCCGCTTGCATTGCTAATTTTTCCGCTGATTGATCCTTTTAATGTTGAAGAATCAGAGACATTGAGATAAAGCGTTGAATCACTGCCAACTAAAATATCGCCGTCAAGTAATTGATCAGTAGCTTTTAACGTTGCAATGTTCGACGCTCCAGACCAGCCGTCATCGCAGACACTCAAAAGTACACCATCAGAATCAGAGTTGTTGATCGTTACGCCGTCAAGATTAATGATCGCACTAGTATTAGTAACGTGGAAGACGTGACCTTTTTTACTGTTGAGGACTCCGCCGGTCATACTAAATTCTGAAGTACCATCAGACGCATCGCCGCTTTGTGATTGATAGATCATAATCGTATCTTTGAAAGTTGCATTGCCGTTGAGACTGTCATTGCTCGCTGTTAATGTACAATTATTCAAAGCGATTGATCCGGTGCCTTCAATGCAAACGCCTTCGGAATGATTACTAGTCAGCGTTGCTTGATTAACGGTAATATCAGCAGTCGAATAAATTGCAGGTGAACCTGTGCCGCTTGATTCATATGAACCGCCGGTAACTGTAACCCAACCGCCGCCGCGATCAGTACGAATCGGAGCAGATGATCCGCCGCTAGTTGAGATCGTTAAATTTTCAGCGATCGTTGTTCCGCCGTAAGTCGTCATAATTCCGCCGGAGCCTTGCCCGGTTGTAGTGATTTTCGTATTCTTGATATAAACCGTCGTGCCGTCACCGGTTGCATTGGTCGTACCTGAATTAGCACCATAAGAAAAAATTCCATTAGCACCGGCAGATGAACTTGTAACAGTTCCGCCGACGATTGAAGTTGTTCCGCCGCCTTTGCACATTACCGCCGAATTAATTCCATAAAATGAATAATTATCACTTGCTGAAGTTCCGCCGGATTTTGTAACAGTTGGATTTGAAAGAGTAACTTTTGCACTGCTTGACGTGTTAATGAGCAAAGCATTTTGATCAGCAGTTGTTGACGTGAAAGATTTTCCGCTTGCAAGCGTTGAAGATGTAATTTCAGTTGCACCGCTCCAACTTACTGATGAACTTGATGAACCACCGCCACCATCAGGCGGACTTCCGCCGGGTCCATCTGCGAATCTCTGAAGATCGAAAATTAATCCTTTCATATAAATTCTTCCTTCCAAAAAAATTTGAATACGATCAAATTATAATTTCAAATTTAATCGTATTCAATAATTTTCAAAAAATTTTTTATAAATTAATTCTGCATTCTACATTCTGCATTCTAAATTAATTTCCGCTCTTCTGCCTCACTTACAAAATCATCATACATTTTCATTACCTTTGAATGATTTTCTTTAATGTAATTTAATTTTGATTCGTCATTGTTATTAACATAATCGTGTCCCGCCATTTCTAATTCTCTGGCTTGATCGGAAAGAATTTTACCACCGACGCTAAGCGATCCGGATTTTAAAGCGTGTACAAAAGTTGTATAATCTTTCCAATTTTCGGCATCAAAAGCCTTTTGCAATTTCTCTTGAGTCTCTTGCTTCTTCTCACAAAACATTTTTACAAATTCTTTATACATTTCTTCCATACCGCCACAATATTGCATTCCAAGATCAAGATCGATATTGTTAGTGCTGAGGTCTGAAGGCGTGTTAGGGCTTAAGGCTGAAGGCTGAGGGCTAAGTGATTCTTCATTTTGATTTAATTCCTCATTTCTAATTTCTAATTCCGAATTATCATTTTCTAATTCTTCATTCTGCCTTCTTAATTCTACATTATCTTCTTCTTCGTCGATATAAATAATTTTTTCCGGCGGAAGATATTTTTGTAGCATTCTTTCAAGTGCTTTGCTGTCAACCGGCTTTGAAAGATAATCATTAAATCCTTTGCTAAGGAACATTTCACGAACGCCGCTAATTGCATTCGCCGTCAAAGCGATAATAGGCGTTTCAAGATTCTTGCTATTCTCTAAGACTTTTGCACGTTCAAGAGTTTCAATTCCGTCCATTTCCGGCATCATATGATCCAAAAATACTACGTCATAATGATTTTCAACGAGCTTTTCAAGGCAATCTTTACCGCTCATCGATCGTGTAACTTTAATCTTCGTCTTCTTGAGAAGATTCTCAACGACAAACAAATTCATATCGCTGTCATCAACAACTAAAATTTCAGCGTCCGGTGCAATGAAACTTTCATCATTGATCTTTTGTTGTTTAATAAATTCTTCAGCTCTTGCACGGAAATCACCGATCGCTTCATATTTTTCGATCTTCTGCGGCAAAATTATTGAGAATGTCGAACCTTTACCATAAACGCTTTCAACTTTTAATTCGCCGCTCATCATCTTAACAAGTTTGATCGTGATCGAAAGTCCTAAACCTGTGCCTTCAACCGTTCGATTTTTTTGTAAGTCAAGACGTTGAAATTTACTAAATAATTTCGGCAAGTCTTCTTCTTTAATTCCAATACCTGTATCAATCGAAGCAAAAGTCATCATTGCTGATCCATCAGCCATTCTTTGCCAGTTGACTTTAAAAGTAACTGATCCTTTTTGCGTATACTTCACGGAATTATTTAAAATATTTACGATAACTTGTCTAATTCTAACTTCATCGCCGTAAAGAATATCCGGAACGCTTTCATCAACTTCAATTTTAAAGTCAAGACCTTTCTGCTCCGCTTTGAATCTCATCATATTAAAAATATCATTAAGCACGGAACTTAAATAATAACTCGTCTCAACAATTTCCATTTTGCCGCTTTCGATCTTGCTGAAATCCAAAATATCATTGATCAGAGATAAAAGCGTTTCACCGGCACTTTTGATATTCCAGGCGTAAGTTCTGATCGGCGAATCGATCGGCACTTCTCGCAAAATCATTTCGTCCATACCTAAAACAGCATTTAATGGCGTTCTGATCTCGTGAGACATATTCGCTAAAAATTCACTCTTAGCTTGATTAGCGCGATCAGCCTCAATTTTTGCGTCACGAAGTTCATCACTTTCTGCCACGTTTAATTCAGCAGTGAATGAATACAAAACGAAAATACTAAACACAATAATTATCAAGAAGAAAACCCATATAATGATCCAATGGACGCTGAAAATATCGCCGATCGCCGAATTCCAATCAGTATAACCGACAATTATAAAATCGCCTTGCACTTCCGACGCAAAAACTAAATAATTTTCATCGATTTTATCAGAGTGAATCGCCGCTGAATGATTATTGCTTAACTTCGCAATGATCGCATCATATCCTAAAGGCAACTGTTTTTGTTTGTCATAAAAAATATCGTCTTCAGAAAAATTATTATAAGGTATAACAATTTTATTCAAAGCCGTATCACAAAGAAAAATATTTTTGCTGATCTTATTCTCTAAATGAAAATATTTATCAAAAAGAATATCATCACTATAAATTTTATAAATTACATAACGAACATTTCCATCAAAAATAACCGGCGTTGTCATTAAAATTCCTAATCCTTTGTGATATTCAGCAAAACTATCACCACTCATAGCACGTTTAGTTTGAGTCTTAACACCTTCAGGCAATGCAACGCCACTAATTATATTTCCGCTTATATCCATAATTCCACTTGTTACGCCCGGTTCACTAAGATTTATTGCTGAAATTAAAGTTTCCGGCGTTAAATTTCCGACTGCAAGCTGTTTACCATAGCGGTTAAGTTGAATTAATTCACCGTCAAATCTTTCATTTGCAATTTGTGCCGTGATCTCCGCTTGACCTGCTATAAAATCTTCTATCTCTTTTTCAAGCATACTTTCCATTTTCGACGAGGTAAGCCAGCCGATTAAAATTAATATCAACAAGAATATCAAAAATCTGCTGACTAATTTTAAAGCAAATTTGAAAAAATTTTTCTTATCATTATCAATATTTTCAGTTGCCAACAATTCTCACTCCTTTAATAAGCCAGTCCATTTTTGTTTGAAGACTTTGCAGACTTATTGCCTCATTAGCCGAACATTTTTTAATGTCGTATCTATCAAAAATTTCACCGGCAAAGATCAAGCGTCCGTTTTTAATTTCCCAAAGCGCAGTATCAATCAAAACTTTTTCACGCTTATTGATCTTATCAGTCACTTCAAAATCAACCAGTCCTTGATTAATTCCAAAAGCATAATTTGCTTTAAGTTCCGAAGAATTACTATATTTAATAAAATCCATATATGCTTCATTCCAGTTAATTTTGATCGCTGCAAGACAATATTTATTTGTTGGATAATTTTCATTGAAAGCTATAAAATTGATCGCTGCACGTTCACAAATGTTAGGAACGGTTTCACCATTCTGATGATAAGTCAACACGTCAACACGTCTAGCCTTGAGATTTTGCACAGCTTGTTCTTCGTTCGATGGATTATTCCAGCCGCCGGTCCAATTCAAAAGTATTTCTGCATTAGGATTAACACGTTGCACGCCTAAAACAAAAGCATTGATACCTTGATTAATTTCAGGATCAACGAATGGAGCAACATATCCGATCTTATTCGTTTTGGTATGCAGTCCGGCTAAAATTCCTGCAAGATATGAACCTTCAAACGAAAGAATAGAATATCTTCCGCCGGTATGAAGTGCTGAAATACTTTCGATCGTTGTAAAATTAATTTTCGGATAAATTTTTTCAAATTCACTAATATTTTTCAAGAGGCAGCCATTAGCAAAAACGATCGTATTAATTCCGCGTTGTGAAAGTTCATCGGCAGTTCGTTTACAAATTTCGTAATCAGAAGAAATATTTTCACGAATAACAAGATCATAATTAAATTCATCGCAAGCATTTTTCGCCGCTAAATATTGCGATTTATTCCAGCCGAGTTGATTTTTTTCACCTGGAATGATCAAAGCGATTTGTTTTTTACCGTGCCACGCCTCAGCACCAAATTGAGAAATTGAAATGAAGATCGCCGCAAGAAGAACTACAGCAACGACCGCATTCAAGATATAAAATCTTCGTGATAAATCTTCGTTTGTAGAATGTTTCAAAATTTTTTCACCACCTGTAATTAATTCATCAACTCAATCGATCAAAAAAATTTTTCCCTAATCATTTCGCTGATAAATTAATTTTCTGATTAGTAATAGTATAAGATATTTTAATTTCAAATGTCAATTTTCCTTTTGCAAATCAAAAATTTTAAATTTTATTTGTATAGTTATATAGGTTATGTTATAATTCAATCAGCTTATATAAGAAGGTGAAATTTTATGACTGATGATTTGAAAAAAATTTTCGACGGTACTGAAAGCACTAACGAACTTACCACATCTCAGCGTAAACCAAGACGCAGAAGAAAATCAAGAGAAACCGTTCAAAGAGTCAGTGCTTACTTGACAGTTGAAGAGTACAATATTCTCAGTGAGTTAGCAGATTTCTATGACGAAGCATTGACTAAAACGCTTAGCAGATCGATCTTTGCTCTTTACGAGAAAACCAAAAATTCAAAGCATAGTGCCGCACAAAATTACGAAAGGTATTAATTGAATTGAAGAGGTTTAAATGAGTCTAAGCAACGAAAAAATTTTTTCAGAAAAGTTGATTATGTAAAAAATTTTTGACATTGTTTTTGATACAATTAGATCAATCTCAATTAAAAAAATTTTTTGGAGGTAATATTAATGATCACTTTAAAAAATGTAAAATCTGCGTTGCTTGGACTTGCTACCGCTGATGCCTTAGGTGTGCCGGTTGAATTTAAATCACGCAATTACTTTAAAAAAATGCCTGTGAAAACTATGCAAGGCTACGGGACTTACCATCAACCGGCGGGTACTTGGTCAGATGATACAACTATGACGATCGCCACAATGGAAAGTATCGCCAGAAAAAAAGTTCTCGATTATACCGACATAATGATCAACTTTGCTAAGTGGTATAAAGATGATGAATTTACCGTTGATGGACTTTTTGACATTGGCAATACAACCGGCAGTGCAATTAAAAATTTCTTTCGTGGAAATGCACCGCTGACTTGTGGATTAAAAGGTGAACATAGCATAGGTAACGGATCGCTGATGAGAATCTTGCCTATGGCGTTTTATCAAAAAGCGGCTTAATAGATATAAGCCGCAATTCTGCATTGACAATTTGAAAATTAAGGATTAAAATGATCGAGTGAGAGAAAACCAAACTCACAAAAAAAACTACCGTGGGACACACGGGAAACTTTTAGTTGGTCAAGCAACAGAGGTTTCGTATAGCTAAACAAATAAAACGAAGTCGAGCGGCACGACTAATTAAAAATACGCCTTTGGAGAGCGTGTAAGACCGACAATCTTAG
>JAFUZV010000139.1 GCA_017476425.1 Selenomonadaceae bacterium | reverse complement strand
GAAACTGATCCTGATTGGCGGACGATTCTGCCGGAATATGCAAAGCGTTATGTTTTACCTGAAGATAAAGATTATTATCTTAATGAAATATCTTTTGATCGAATTAGTAAACGTCTTCAAAATGTCGATTCATACACGTTTCATTATAGATGCTCAACAAAATCTGATGAAATAACTCATATTGAATGTTCGATCGTCAAGATCAAAGATGAAAAATCAAATTCGTACGTAGTAATGGGTTATCGTGATGTAACGGAGCAGATCAGCCGCGTTGAAAAAGAATTAGCTGAAAAATTGAGTATTGAACTTGCACTTGAGAAAGAAAAGCATTCAAACGAAATTAAAGCATCATTCTTGTTTAATGTAAGTCACGATATTCGCACGCCGATGAATGCAATAATGGGATTCACTGCACTTTCAAAGAATCATATCAATGAGCCGGAATTATTGCAGAAATATCTTAATAAACTTGATGAGTCTAATCGTCATATGCTTGCATTGATTGATGATCTTTTAGAGATGAGCAAGATCGATTATGGAAGAATTGAATTGAAGAATGAGGCTTGCGATCTCAATGAACAGATCGAAATGGTTATTGATATGTTTAACGTGCAGGCAGAAGAGAAAAAAATTATTATCGACAAAGAAAATAATTTACCTGCGGAAAAAGTTTTTGTTGATTCGTTGAGATTTCGCCGGATAATGGCGAATTTGATCAGCAATGCAATTAAATTCACAGCGATCGGCGGAAAGATCAAGATCAAAACTCGTCAAAAAGTTGTTTCGGAGTCCGGCTATGCACGTTATGAATTTTTGATTAAAGATAACGGCGTTGGAATGACTGAAGAATTTATGCAAAAAATGTTTGAGACTTTTGAACGTGAAGAGACTTCAACAAAGACAGGTTATATCGGTACAGGTCTTGGACTTTCGATCACAAAAAAATTGCTTGATATGATGGGCGGATCAATCAGCGTTAAGAGTAAAAAAGGTGAAGGATCAATTTTTACTGTTGACTTGCCTTTGAAAATTGCTAATAATAATTCGGAACGTGTAAATCGGAATGCGGAATTAAAAAATAAACAAGAATATAAATCGACAGGCAAACATAGAATTTTACTTGTTGAAGATATTGACGTTAATAGAATGCTCGCCGAAACGATTTTAACGGAAAGTGGATTTTTAGTTGAATCCGTAGTTGATGGCTGTGATGCAGTTGAGGCGATAAAAGATCATCCGCTATATTATTATGATCTGGTGTTAATGGATATTCAAATGCCTGTAATGAATGGCTATGAGGCAACAAGATCAATTAGGGCGTTGAAACGTGAAGATACAAATTTTTTGCCGATAATTGCGTTGAGTGCCAATGCAAGAGAGCAAGATAAAAAAATGAGTCTAGAAAGCGGAATGAATTCACACGTTGCAAAGCCGTTTGATGTTGCACATTTGATCTCAACGATTAACGAACATATCAACAGAAAAAAATAATCGGAGAAAATTTTTTATGGATAAAGATCGAATTAAATATTTAGAAGAACAACAAAAAATTCTTTCTGAAGCATTAAAGCAAGCTCAACACGCTAATAAAGCTAAGACGACATTTTTAAATAATATGAGTCACGACATAAGAACGCCGATGAATGCAATAATGGGCTTTGCTAATCTTGCGTTGAATCATATGGACAATCAAGACTTAGTTAGAGATTATCTGTCGAAAATTCTCACGTCAAGTAAACATTTGCTATCATTGATAAATGATGTGCTTGATATGAGTCGGATCGAAAGCGGCAAAGTTAGAATCGAAGAACACGAATGCAATTTATCAGATATAATGCGTGATCTCAAAGCGATCGTTCAATCTGATATTAAGTCGAAACGAATCAAATTTAATATCAATACTCTTGACGTTGTAAACGAAGATATTTTTTGTGATAAGCTGCGATTAAATCAAGTGCTGTTGAATTTATTATCGAATGCTTTTAAATTTACTGCGCCCGGTGGAACGATCAGCGTCAGCATTTTTGAAAAATCTGGTGCGCCTGAAGGCTTTGTAAATTATTCATTTCACGTTAAAGATAATGGTATTGGAATGAGCAAGGAATTTCAAAAGCACGTATTTGAACCTTTTGAACGTGAAAGAAGTTCGACAGTAAGAGGCATTCAAGGCACCGGATTAGGAATGGCGATCGCAAAAAATATCGTCAATATGATGAATGGAACTATTGAAGTTAAAAGTGAAGAAGGCAAAGGCACAGAATTTATTTTGAATTTCACTTTTCGATTGTCAAGTCATCCGAGAGTTATCGGCAAAATTGAAGAGATCGAAGGAAGAAAAATGTTAATCGCTGATGATGATTTTAATACTTGTGCAAGCCTATCAAAAATGCTTGCAAGTATTGGACTTCGATCTGAATGGACAGCCTCAGGACAAGAAGCGATTTTGCGAACGAAATTAGCACTTGAGCAGGAAGATCCATTTTACGGTTTTATAATTGACTGGCTGATGCCGGATCTAAATGGTATTGAGGCAGTAAGAAGGATTCGCAAATTGATCGGCAATGAACGCCCGATAATAATTTTAACTGCTTATGATTGGGCTGACGTTGAGGAAGAAGCTAAATCTGCCGGTGTAACTGCATTTTGTGCTAAACCGTTATTCTTGTCAGACTTGCAAAATATTTTGTTGAGATATACGAAGTCGAAAGAAAAAATTTCAGAACCTGAGCAGGAAAATTCATTTCACGTTGAGGAATTTGAAGGCAAAAAAGTATTATTAGTCGAAGATATGGAAATGAATCAAATTTTAGCGTCAACGATCTTGAATGAAATGGGCTGTGAGGTTGAGATAGCTGACAATGGTGAAATGGCATTGCAAAAAGTTCAATCTGCAGATTATGATGTTGTTTTAATGGATATACAAATGCCGGTGATGAATGGTTATGAGGCAGCGGCGGCGATCAGATCGCTTGACGGTGAGAAATTTAAAACTATACCGATCGTTGCAATGACGGCGAATGCTTTTGAAGAAGATCGACAACGTGCGATTGAATCAGGTATGAATGGACATTTAGGAAAGCCGATTGAAATTGATAAGTTGAAAGAGACATTAAAGAAAGCATTTAAAGGAACATTATAGATAAAAATTTTTTGAGGTGAAGAAATATGAAAGTATTTATTAATCCAAGTTACGGAGCAAGCACAATCGTTAATGGAGTTAATGAGCGTGAAATTACTTTGAAGATCGGACAACGTATCGCCGATCATTTGAAAGCAAACGGTTTTGAAACGGAATTGCAGCAGCTTGAAAGCGTCGAAGGAATTTACACAGCGTCAAATAATTTTAATGCTAATGTTTTTGTTGCAATTCATTGCAATTCAGCTGATCCAAAAGTCAGCGGCACTGAAACATTTTTCTGTCAAGGATCAGTTGAAGGTCCAAAACTTGCAGAGGCAATTCAAAAGCAAATTATTTCTACACTTGGAATGGTTGATCGCGGAATTAAAGACGATACTCAAAGCGGCGTTGGACGTTTAGCAGTTTTGAGAAAGACGGCTTGTCCTGCAGTACTTGTTGAGATCGGATTTATCAGCAATGTTAATGACGCTAAAATTATTATCGACAGACAAGAAGATTTTGCAAAGGCGATCGCTAATGGTGTTATGAATTATTGCGGAGTTGCGTCAGCAAATATTCCGGCGAGTGCTCCAAAAGTTGAAGAAGTAAAACTTTCAACGAAGATGATCATTAATCTTGAAACGATAGCGGCGATGTCTCGTAAATTTGAATCGAACAATGATCTTGAATATTTGTCAACTGATTCTAGTGATAAACGCTATGGACTTTATGGACTTTCAAGCAGTAAAAAGACGATCAATGAATTTGTCGAATGGCTTTGCAATCATTCAGATAATGCACTTGCGAATTATGGCAAGGCGTTAGCTGATCACGAAATTAATTCAGAGGCTTTCATTGATGAATGGAAAAATTTAACGACAGTTGATCCGGGTAATTTTGGAAAGCTGCAAGATGAATTTGTTAAAAAGAATTATTTTGATAAAGCTGTCGATGCTCTTGCTGCTGAATATTTCCACGCTGATAAACATTCTGATGCGATCAAGTCAGTAATTTTTGCTCGTGCGATTGACAGCGGTGTTAATGAATGCGTTGAACTTTTCAAAAATGCTTGCAAGAGTTTAAATCAGCCGAATCTTTCTTATGTCGACGATAAATCTTTTGATGAAAAATTGATCAATGAGATTTACAACAAAAATAATTCTGAACGTTTTACTAATGAACGTAATGAAGCGTTGACGATGTTAAAAGGCAATTCGTTTTAAATCGAATAAGTTTTGAATTAAAATAAAAAATCCGTTGAAACTCGTGATTGAGATCAACGGATAATTTTTTTGTACTGATTAAAAATTTTTAATGGTTGAAAAAATGTGTGAGTTGATTATTGTATGTCATTGAAGTATAATAAAATTTAAATTATGAAAGGTGGTTATTCAATGAGTGCAACAGTTGAATTTAAAGAAGAAACCAAAGGTAATTGGAATATTCTCAAAGCGATTGGACGAATTGATACAACTACTGCTTCACTTGCTGAACAAGCAGGATTAGCAGCTATTGATAAGAGTAGCCAACTTGCATTTGATATGTCGCAGTTGAATTATATTTCAAGCGCAGGTTTAAGAGTTTTGCTTCGTATCGGCAAGAAGGCAAAGAAAGAAAAGAAAATTTTTGTACTTTGTGGCATTTCCGGAATGGTCAAAGAAATTCTTGAGGACTCCGGCACGGATATGTTATTTCAAGTCTATGAATCCGCTGATGATTTGAATTAATAGGCGGTGTTATATTTGACAGATGAATCGCTTTCAGAATGGAAAAAATTTCCGGCGCAACAAGAATCTTATGAAGAAATTCGCGATTTTATTATGGAGAAAGTCCAACATATCGGAATTGATACCAAAGCTGAATATAAATTTGAACTTGGAATTGAAGAAATAGTTGTTAATATAATTAGTTATGCTTATGAATCAGAAGTCGGTGATATTTTTATTAAAGTTGTTGAAGACAAATTACAAGACAAAATCATTTTAGATATAGTTGATTATGGCATTCCGTTTAATCCACTTGAAAAAAATGATCCTCGTGCTGTAGATAAATCGGCAATAGAAGATCGTGAAATTGGCGGCTTTGGAATTGCATTTGTTAAAAAAGTTTTCTCCGAATTAATTTATGTTTATAAGCCGTTTTTTGGTAAAAATGCAAATCATCTTAAACTTGTATTTAAGAAGACTTAGCATTTTTTGAGATTGAATAGCAGTTTTTAATTTCCTATTGCGTTTTAAAAATTTTTTGTTAAAATAAAATGCAAAGGATACATAAAAAAAATTAATAAAACTATTAACGAGGTGAATTTAATGGACGAAAAGCAAAAAATTGAGAAGTTGAAAGAAATTTTTGCAGATAAAGATTTCACTGCAAAAGTTCTTGAAATGGAAACGCCTGAAGAAGTTCAAAAAGCCGTTAAGACAAAAGGCGTTGAAATGTCTCTTGAAGAGATTGACTCAATTAAAGATTTCGTTGAAAAAAATTCTGAAGGTGAAGAACTTACTGACGATCAACTTGAAAATGTTGCTGGTGGCAGTATTACAGTTGCAGCGGTTGTCGGCGGAATTATCATTGGTGGTGCAGTAATTTCCGGTGCTGTAACGCTTGGACGCGCCGTTAATAACTGGACACGCCGCCGCTGGTAATTATTAAGGGCTGAAGGCTGAGGGCTTAAGGTTAAGTGAATTAATAATTAAAAATTTTGGAGGTTCGTTTAATGGACGAGAACAAGAAAATTGAGAAGTTGAAGGAAATTTTTGCAGATAAAGATTTCACTGCAAAAGTCCTTGAAATGGAAACACCAGAGGAAGTTCAAAAAGCGATCAGTAATAAAGGCGTTGATCTTACTATTGAGGAGATCGAATCAGTTAAGCAGGCGATTATTAATCAAAGTGAAGGCAATGAAGAACTTTCAGACGATCAACTTGAAAATGTCGCAGGTGGTTTTGCAATTTCGACGGCGATCGCAATAGCCGGAGTTATCACCGGTGCAGTTAGTGCCGGAGTTGCACTCGGAAATGCTGTTGATAAGTGGACGCGTCGTCGCTGGTAAGTAATTAATGCAGAATTAAGAATGCAGAATGTAGAATGAAAATTTTTGAAAGGAAGTTTTGAGTATGAATGAAAAATTTGCTGAACTTCTTGACGACGAAAAATTTATTGAAGAATTTTTGTCGAAAGAATCAGTAGAAGATGCGCAAAAATACCTTACAACTCAAGGCGTTGAAATGAGTATTGAAGAACTCAACAATTTCCGTAATGCAATTATTGCACGCATTGAAGGCGGCGAAGAGCTTAGTGATGAGCAGCTTGAAAACGTCGCCGGCGGCAGTAAATTTACCTATCAAATTGATAAATTTGTAGACAAAATTGACAGCTGGAAGAATGAGCATATCACAAGACCTATTCAAAGAGCTCTTAATAATTTCTTCCGCCGCTGGTAAGAAATTTAATTTAGAATTAAGAATGCAGAATGTAGAATTAAAATTTTTTTGGGAGATGTTATCTTGAAAGAGAAATTAGAAAAATTACTTCAAGACGAAGAATTTGTTAAGGAATTACTCCAGCAAGAGACTGCAGAAGATGCCCAAAAATTTTTTGCAGTTCACGGCGTTGAAATTTCTATTGATGAATTGAATGCAATTCGTAAAGGTATAATGGCACGTCTTGACAACAGCGAAGAACTTTCAGATGATCAACTTGAGAATGTTGCCGGTGGTGGTACTGCCGATGTTATCACATTTGCCATTGATACAGGTGTGAAGGCTATCATATTTGCAGGCGATAAAGTTCACAAGTGGACGCGTGGTCGCTGGTAATTCTGATTTATCAATATCGCTTATTAAGAGGCTGATTATTATTTAATTAGCCTCTTGTTGCGATTTAAAAGGGTGAATTTTTTGTCTTCGGTTAAGGATTGTATAAATTATTTCAAGCGCAGTGAATATAAAAATTTATTTGATGATGAATGTTATCGTCGTTTGAATAATGTTTTGAAGCAATACGGACATCTTGAAACGCACGAAACCATTTTAGAAGTCTGTCTGTCAAATGACGATCGCACTTGTGATTATTCGATCAGACTTGATAAAAAATCGAAATTCGGTAAAGAATTTTGGTTTGAATTAGACTTTGATGCTTGCAAGGATAATGATATTAAGTCTTGCAGCTTTTTTGATACGCTCGGAATTAACAACTTAAATGATATTGAAATTGCTTGTGATGAAGTATTGCCGGAAATTGTCAGCAAAGAGATCATTAACAAATTAAAATCTATGTTGATTAAATGCGCTGATATTATTTTCAGTAAAAATATTAAACTCTATCAAATCGGATCAATGTCAAGCAGAGGACAAAATAACAGCTTGAGAATTTTTGTTAATGACAGTCGTCGAGAGAAAATTATTGAATACTTGAATGAGTTGAATTGGAGCGGTGATCTTCATCGTCTGAATGATTTACTGACAGAATTAGAAATATTTAGTGAAGGTCATAAGTTTATTATTGACTTCGATCTTTTTGAAGATCATATTTCCGAAAAGATCGGAATTAATTTCGGCACGATCAATAAAAGCACTCAAACAATTAAAACTCTATTAGATTTTTTGCAAGAGAAAAATCTTTGCAATGAAGGTAAAAAGATCGACGTTTTGAAATTCGTTGATGAATTTCCGCAATATGATCCTTATATACAAAATGATATTTCACATTTCAAGTTAGCTTTTATAAATGGTCAAGTTAATAAGGCTAAGGCTTATTTACGTCAAGGTGATGATTTTTATCAACACGATTTTAGAGCCTACGCTTCACCGGTGTTAATGAATCTTGAATTGACGACAAAATGTCCGTTGAATTGTCCTCAATGTTATTGCGACTTATCAACGGGTAAAAATATGGATCGGAAGGTTGCACTCTATTGGATTTATCAAGCAGCGGCGAATAATGTTAAAGTCGTCAACTTAAGCGGCGGTGAAACTCTTTGTTATCCTCATTTGTGGGAACTTGTCGAGACTTGCAGTAAATTAAATATGGAAGCTAACATTGCTTTATCCGGTTACAAGGCTGACAAAAAAATTTTGAATGAACTTATAAAAAAAGGTGTTGCCGATATTTGCATATCATTGAACGGCAGCACGAAAGATATTAACGATAAGAGCAGAGACGGTTATGACTTAGCCATTCAAGCTCTTGAGAATTTAAAAGAACTCAATTATAATCGAACTTGTATTAATTGGGTTATGCACTCATTTAACGCTGATGATTTTGAAAATGTTGTTGCTTTAGCTGAATTTTATAATGTCAAATCTATTGCAATTATGATGTTCAAGCCGGATAAATCTCACAGCTTGCCGAGTGTTCCGTCTAAAGAACAGATTTTGAAAATCAATAAATTTATTCGCAATTATAAAGGTAAAGTTATTCTTGAAATTGAAGAATGTTTTTCACAGTTGAGAGCGGTTAATGGTGAAAGATTTTTTTTCAATCACAATATCGGTTTAAGTCGTGGCTGCGGCGCAGGTCGTGATGGATTTAGTATTAGTGTCGACGGTTATTTTACACCTTGCAGACATCTTTACACAATGAAAGAAAAATTTTCTACTATTGCTGATTATTGGTCGAACTCTTCGATCTTAAAAGAATTACGAACGACTGAAGATCGAATTGATAAACCTTGCAGTGAATGTAAATACAAACGAAATTGTTTACCGTGTATGGCGGTTGTCTGGAATTTTAATTCGGAATTAGGAATGCGAAATTCGGAATGCGTATTTAGGACTGAAGGCTGAATGATCTCTTAGCCCTTAACATTAAGCCCTTAGCCCTGTAAAGAGGTGATGCGACATTGAAAAGATATTTTTTTATAAGTCTGGTCGTCGTCCTTGTAATTGTTGTCGGCTTCGTTTCATATGGAGCTTATTTAAATAAAGCCGGTGAAAATGCTATTGCTGAAAGAATGGCTGAGCGAATGATACCATTGCAAGGCAGTAAAGCACAAATTAGAAAAATTAATCCAAAAATTTTTTTAGATACAATTAATGTTTATTCAAATGAAATGACTGATGCGATCGCTTTGATTGACGGCAGAGTTTCAACGGTCAATGTGCAGAAGAATGATCAAGTCAGCAAAGGTCAAATTCTTTTCAATCTTACTAATGAACAATATCCGCTAAAGATTCGTCAAGCTGAGATCGATATTCTCAAAGCTGACAGTGAGATTCTCAAGGCGCAGAATGATATTGTTAAGGCTGAAACTTATCTTGCTCGTGCTAAAAATGATTTCGGTCGTTATAGTCGACTCCGTGATAAAGATGCAGTTACTGTTGAAAGATATGATGAAGCTGAAGCGGCTTATAAAGAAGCACAAGTTAATCTTGAAGTTGCGCACGTGCAAAAGGATCAAATGATCGCACAGAAAGAATCACTAATCGCACAAAAGGATCAACTGTTAATGGAAAGTTCTCACAGTCAAGTTAGTGCTCCTATCGACGGCGAAGTTTTAATTTTATATCGTCAAATTGGTTCTTATGTAACTGCCGGAACTCCTTTAGCACTTATCGGTGATTTTAATCATCTTTACTTCACTATGACTGTTGAAGATGAAACTGCAAAAAGCCTTTCTGTTGGTCAAGTCTCTCAACTAAATTTTAATCGCCGTGATCTCACTAAAGTTTATGATACTGATTATAATGTTGGTAATGCCGGAAAGGAACAAACTTTTACAGCAAAAATTATTGATATTTCTCCTGCAATTTCAGAACCGGCAGCAATGCGAACAATTCTTTGGGAAATTAACAATAGTGCAGGTCTGCTTGAACCTCAAACTTATAATGGCGTTTCAATTCAATCTCTCGTTTCAAAATCTTGCTTAGCTGTTCCACTTTCTGCAATGATCGATCATTCTCATTCAACAGTATTTGTTTTATCAAGTGATAATATTCTTGAAAAACGTGAAGTAATTGCCGGTACTGACGACGGCAATTATATTGAAATTCGATCAGGTCTTAATGAAGGTGATATTGTTATTACTTCCGGAATGGATGGATTAGAAAGCGGTATGAAAGCGAATGTTAAACTTGAGGAGCGTGATAATTAAAATGGCTGCTGATAATTCACAGATATTTAGTAAAGAGGCTTTAGATAAATTGCGCTCACCTGAAAGACTTGATATGATGCTGTCAATAACTACACCGATAGGCTGGATGAGTCTGGCTGCTATTGGTGTTTTACTATTTTCAATATTATTATGGTCGATCTTCGGAGCTTTCACTGTTAAGGCTGACGGTATGGGTTTAATTCTTGATTCTGCCGGCGTTGTTAATGTCTCTCACATTGCCGGAGGTAAAGTCGCTAATATTTATGTTAAAACCGGCTCCACTGTTAAGCGTGGTGATCTTATTGCACAGCTTGAACAGGCTGATCAATCTGCTGATACTCGTATGGCGAAATATGGAATGGGTCTTGCGTCAAGTGATCGTGATGCAATGGAAAGAGTTTATCAATATGGTGCTAAGAAACAACAATTAGGCGTTGCAGAAAATATTTACAGCGATTATGACGGAATTGTTGATGAAATTATGGTTGAGAAAGGCAGCGTAATATCAAACGGTATGCCTATTTGTACAATTCGATTGACTCAAAATCGTGATGAATTGATCGGAGTTTTATATATTCCGGTCGATAAAGGTAAAAGAATTGAACCTGGTATGAGCATTCAACTTGCGCCGAATGGTGTTGATACTTCACAAAGCGGCAGCTTGATCGGTGTTGTTCGATCTGTTTCTCAATATCCGGTGTCAAGTCAAGTTGTCGAACGATCTTTAGGTAATGCACAACTTGCACAATGGATTCAGCAAAGTCAAAATAGTGCATTGATGGAAGTTAAATTTGATCTGGTTAAAGATGAAAATTCTGAGTCCGGTTATTTATGGACTTCAGTAGTTGGTGAGCATAAGCCGATCACTGCCGGATCATTTTGCACAGGATCAATTATCATTGAACGCAAGCCGCCGATTGAAAGAGTTTTTTATAAACTTAGTCAATGGTTGAGGAGCAGGTGACACAATGCTCGATAAAATTAAAAATTTATTTTATAGAATTAGTCAACGCAGTTCAAGAGTAAAAGTTCCAACGATTTTGCAAATGGAAGCTACGGAATGTGGTGCGGCATCTCTTGCTATGATTCTTGCTCATTACGGCTTATGGATTCCGCTTGAAAAAATTCGTCAAGAATGCGGCGTTAATCGTGACGGCTCGAAAGCTAATTGTGTTCTCAAGGCGGCAAGAAATAGAAATTGTATTGCTAAAGGTTTTCGCTGGAGTGCTGATAAACTTCTTACTAAAACGGCTGAAGATTTTCCGTTGATTATTCATTGGGAATTTAATCATTTCGTCGTCCTTGAAGGCATCGTCAACGGAATCGCTTATTTAAATGATCCTGCTATGGGTCGTCGGCAAATTCCTTTCGACGAATTTAAAACTTCTTACACGGGTATTGCGTTAAGCGTTAAGCCTGATACTAATTTCAAAAAAGAAGGTCACCGTTATAATATTGTCAAGGCTGTTGCTGAAAAATTAATTCAAGATAAATGGGCAATGCTTTTTATAATCTTGATCGGTTTAGGAATGATCTTTCCGGGATTAGCCTCGCCGGTTTTCAGTCAAATATTTCTTGATGAAATTTTAACCGGCAAGCATTCTGATTGGATGATCAAATTATTAATCGCTATGGGACTTTCATTTGTATTAAGCGGCTTGATGAGTTGGCTTCGTGCAGTCGTATTAACACGTTGGCAAGAGAAATTAACATTATCAGATTCATCAAGTTTCTTTTGGCACGTTTTAAGGCTGCCCATTCAATTCTTTCAACAACGATTCGCCGCTGAAATTGCTTCACGAATTTCTTTTAACGAATCAATCGCCGGTTTTTTATCAAGTTCCGCTGCAACCGCTGTTTTAGATTTCTTTGTTGCATTATTTTATTTGTTATTACTTCTTCAATACAGCGTAACATTAACAATTATCGGTGTTGGTTTCAGTTTGATCGATCTAATTGTATTTCTTTTAATGCGCCGAAAACTCACTGATATGAATATGAAAATTCAACAAGATCAAGGTAAAGAATACGGCACGGCAATGAATGGCTTGATGATGATCGAAACGATCAAAGCGAATGGCAATGAGACAGATTTTTTCAGTAAATGGGCCGGCTATCGTGCAAAAGTTTTAATCAGCACTCAAGAAGTACAATTATGGTCATTGACTGCGTCGATCTTGCCTACGCTCCTCAGCGGAATGAACTCAGCGATCATTATGACAGTCGGCGGCTTTTCGATTATGGAAGGCGTAATGACTGCCGGTATTTTTATGGCGTTTCAAAATTTAATGGACAGCTTTCAAGGTCCATTCAATAATTTAATCAATCTCGGATCAACTTTGCAGACAACTGAAATGCAAATGCAGCGACTTGATGACGTTAGACGCTATGATATTGATCGATTGAATTATCCTGACGAAAATGCAAAGATGAATTTCAAAGGCGATCGACTTTCCGGCGAATTAGAATTTAAAAATATTAATTTCGGTTACAGTCCGCTTGAACCGCCGCTGATTGAAAATTTTAATCTTCATCTTGATCCGGGTCGTTGGGTTGCAGTAGTCGGCTTTAGCGGCTCCGGTAAATCAACGCTTGCTAAAATTGTTACGGGACTTTATGAAGAATGGTCAGGCGAAGTTCTTTTTGACGGCGTTAAACGTCGTGAAATTCCTCATTCAGTGATCGTTAATTCTATTGCGTCAGTCGATCAAGATATTTTTCAAATTACCGGCACTATTCGAGAAAATATTTCATTGTTCGACGATTCGATCCGCCGCAATGATATTATTCAAGCGGCGAAAGATGCTTGCATTCACGAAGACATTTTAAAACTCAATGGCGGTTATGAAGCGCAAGTTGAAGAAGGCGGTATGAATTTTAGCGGCGGTCAACGTCAACGCTTGGAGATCGCAAGAGCTTTAGCCGTTAATCCTTCATTATTAATTTTAGATGAAGCGACTAGTGCACTTGATCCTATGACGGAGCAAATTGTTCTTGAAAATATTCGTCGTCGTGGCTGTTCTTGTTTTATCGTTGCTCATAGACTTTCAACAATTCGTGATGCTGATGAAATTATCGTACTTGATCGCGGTAAAGTTGTTGAACGTGGAACGCATAGAGAAATGATGCAACACGATGGTGCTTATCGACGGTTATTATCTGAAAATGAATCTACGGTGAATAATAACGAAAATTTAAATGATTGAGAGGTGAAAATGATTGAAACTAATTGCCGGACAGCGTTTTCGATTAACTGAAGAAAATAAATTTGCATTTGTAACTCAAGGCAAATTAGAAACATACGCTGTCACTCAACGGAAAAATTCATTTCGACAAATATTTTTAATGACTCTTGAAAGTGGATCAGCGGCTTATCCTTCAATGGACGAATTTGGACAAATTGATATAATGCTTTATGCAATAGAAGATTCGGAGATAGAAATTGTAGAATTTGAAACGGCCTCAGCAAAAGATAATTGTTTATTAATGAAACGCTGGTTTTCTGAATTAATAAAATTATCGTGGCTGCGACTCTTAGCCGACAAAGGTGATGATGTCCTTCAACGTTGGGTTGATAATTCAGTATTAGCTGACAAGGAAAATGATTTAGAATCATTGCTTGAAGAATTTGAAGAAAATCAATCTGTATTTGCAATGCTTTTAGGTATAAGATTTCAAGCTGAAGATAAAAAACTTTCAAAACGATTAGCAGTCCGCAGTCGTCATCAAAAGAACTTGATCGATCTGGCGATAGGAAATTTATTAGGTAAAGAGATCAAAAAGTACGAAGAGATCGACGAAGCGAATCAACTTGAAGAGACTGCATTTATCGTCAGCACGGTAGCAAAAGCCTTAGGAATGACGACAGATAATATTAACATTGCGCCGGAGATAGTTAAAAAACTTGATCAAATAGGATTGATTCGCCGTCTTGTTCAAAAAGGTAATATGCAAATGCGCCTTATTACTCTACTGCCGGAATGGTATAAGAAAGATAGCGGCGTAATGCTTGGTTATTACGGTGAAAAGAAAAATCTTGCGGCGATAATTCCAACTGACATTGCTAAATACAAAATTATTACCGCTAAAAATCCTGACGGCTTAGACGTTGATGATGAAGTTGCAAAAAAAATTGATAACAGTGCATTTGTATGTTACGCAGGCTTTCCAACACGTAAATTAAACGTTATGGATTTATTAAAATTTATGTTTAGTCAGTGTTGGCAGATCGATTATCGAACAATAATTTTTGCAAGTTTTATCGCAGGATTAATTCCACTCGTGACACCGATCATAACAGAAAGTATTTTTCAAGATATAATTCCGATATTAGATCGGCAAGGATTAGCAACCGTTACACAAGTATCAATGGTAACAAGTTTCACGCTTGCTGCAATATCAATCGTTCGATCGATCGCAGTATTAAGAATAACGACACATTTAGATATGGCAACTGAGGCGGCATTGTGGAGTCGATTATTAACATTACCAACAAAGTTTTTTAGAAAATTTACAAGCGGTGAACTTGCGCAGCGTATGGGCGGAATCCAAGAAATTAAATCATTAATCAGCGGCGAATTTGTTGCAACCGTCTTCAATATAATTTTTTCGTTTTGGTCGCTGTTCTTAATG
>JAFUZV010000138.1 GCA_017476425.1 Selenomonadaceae bacterium | reverse complement strand
TGACCATTATCAAAGAGTGCCGAAGGTGAGCCGCTACTTGCTTTTTTAGTTCCACTTGTTCCTCTGAAATTTCCGCTGTTAGGTTTACACATTCCGTTTACCTCGAAATGCTAAATCTCTTTCACTGCGAAAATGGATTATTTCAATCTGCTGCTTACGTGCCTTATCAACACCAGGACAATTAGCAGTGCCGTAAAAAATTATTTTCTGCGGCTCTAACACTTCAAACATTTTTAAAAAACCGATTTCAAAAGAATCCGCCGGCTTTAGCCGTGTGGAGTGTCAATTCTGAATAACTTTATTTAAAATAATTCACCTCAACGCAAAAAAATAAAGCGGTCTTATCACAGACTGCTTTTTTATTGAGTTAAAAGTGATTATTTTTTAGCAAAAGCAAGAACTTTTTCCGCCATCTCGGAACTTTCACAAACATCATTATGTAAAACTTCTGCCGTCTTGAGTGACGCAAGATTTCTCGGAATATCAATTTTGCTGATCGCTTGTAAACGATTTAATTGTGCAAATTCATCAAGGTTACTAATATCTTCATTGATCGAAGTTAGAACCGCCGGCGCAAATTTAAAAGCACTCGCCGTTGACGCAATGATCATCGGCTTGCTGTCTTTCGTAGTCTTAACATACTTATTCGCAACTGCAAGCGCGACGGCTGTATGGGTATCGATCAAATAATTTTTATCTTTCAACATAGTTGCGATAAATGATCGTGCTTCTTCTTCACCGGCATAATCAGCATAAAAAATTTTATTGAGTTTCTTTTTAAGATCACTGCTAATTTCATAACGTCCATTTGTATTGAGTTCGTCCATAATTTTTTTAATGTAGTCCGGATCATTCGTCTCGTGATAAAGAAGTCTTTCAAGGTTACTGCTGATCAGAATATCCATAGACGGTGAAATAGTTTTGAAGAATGAACGATTTCGATCATAAACGCCGGTATTAAAGAAGTCAGTTAAAATGTTATTGATATTTGAGGCGCAGATCAATTTACCGATCGGCAAGCCCATTTTTTTTGCGTAATAAGCCGCTAAAATATTTCCGAAATTTCCAGTCGGAACGGTAACATTAACAATATCACCAAAATTAATTTCCTTAGCAATGACGAGATCAACATAAGCAGCGAAATAATAAACGATCTGCGGAACGAGTCTACCCCAATTAATCGAATTTGCAGAAGATAATTTTACATTTGCTTTGTCAAGTTCTTCAGCGATCTGCGGATCAGAAAAAATCTTCTTAACGCCGTTTTGACAATCATCAAAATTACCTTTCAAAGCCGTAACGTTTACATTATCGCCGCGTTGAGTAACCATTTGCAACCGCTGAATTTTTGAAACGCCGCCATCAGGATAAAAAACCATAATTTTAGTTTGAGGAACATCAGCAAAACCGGCTAATGCAGCTTTACCGGTGTCACCGCTTGTTGCAACTAAGATCAAAATTTCGTGTGATTCGCCGGTTTTCTTGAGTGCAACTCTCATCAACTGCGGCAAAATTTGCAACGCCATATCTTTAAATGCACTCGTCGGACCGTGCCACAATTCAAGAAAAGCTGTAACATTATTCTGATTCGCTTTGATCTTCTTTGCTTTTTCCGGCTTGTCGCTCATAATTGCCAAGCGAACTCGATCGTGTATGTCAAACCAATCATAAGCAAGTTCAGCACATTCATTAAGTTCATCTGAAGTATAATCAGTCAAAAAGCGACTCAAAATATCAACGGCTCTTTTTTCGTAACTCTTATCAATTAAATTTTTAATTTCTTTATTGCTAAGATATGGAATTTTTTCCGGCACGAATAAGCCGCCATCAGGTGCAAGACCTTTCAAGATCGCTTCGGCACTTGTCAAGCCTTCAAAATTTTTACTTCGGGTACTAATATATTTCAAAATATCACCTTCGTTGTCTTAGGGATCAATTACTTAGCCCTCACGACTCAGCCTTTAGCCCTATTTATTACTTTTTAAAAATTTTACAAGTGGTTCAAGAACGTCAGCATTATTCAGCGGCTTTTTAATATATCCGCTTGCACTTGAATCATCAACTCTTTTGATCATATCCGGATCATCTGAATAAATCATTAAAAAGATCGGTATATTTCGCAGACTTGCATCACCTTTGATAAAATCAGCAATTCTAAAACCGTTAATAAATTTCATTTCAGCACTTGCGATCACAAGATTAATTTTATTCTTGCGAAGTGATTCCATTCCGTCAATACCGGATGACGCTGTTAAAACTTCGTGAGGCAGAGTATTTTCAATTAACGTCTTAGCTTGTTTGAGATCATCAGGATCATCATCAATTAATAAAATCGTCGAAGTTGATTTATTTGTGATCGGACCGAGTTTTTTACTAACACGATCGACTAGATCTTCCGGCATAAAAGGTTTTTTGACATAATCCTTGATACCGAGTTGAATTGCTTTTGAAATGTGCTTTTTATCAACGGACGCTGTAAGCATAATGACAGGTATATCTTTAATCTTTGAATCTTCACGAATTTTTTCAAGCGTTTGAATGCCATCGAAGAAAGGCATCATAATATCAAGCAGAACAAGTTTAACATATTGCCGTTTAAGAATTTCGATACCTTGAATGCCATTATCAGCCATTATAACACGACAAGGCAATTTTTTTTCAAGGATCATTTTTGCCATTTGCAAATTAATTTCATCGTCATCAATAACTAAAATAACATTGCCTTCAATTTGATCGCTCATATTTTTCACCTCTATTTTTATTTAACGATTTTTTTATGATTCGCTTTGATATATTCGATCGCTTCAGCCTTCTCTTGATCATTTGTATATTCTGAAGTGATCATTTTCGCAGGCATTTTTAAATTCTTAAATTCATCTGTATCATCTGCTTGAATCAATTCTGCGTAAGTTTTCCAATCTTCTGACTCAAAAGCCTTATTGAGGGCTGAAGGCGTAGGGCTAAGGGCTAAGGTTGTGTTAGTGCTAACGTCTACAGGGCTAAGATCACTTTTCCCTAATGACTCAGCACTCAGCCCTAAATACTCTTTGCCTTCTTCGATCAATTTGTCATAAAGTTCCATTGCCTCAGCGTGATGAGTTTTAATAAATTCAATCGCCTCGACTTTCTCAAGTTCACTTGTCGACGCTGACATTATCGTCTTGCCTGCCATTTCTAAATCTTTCGCCGCTATATTCAACTTCTCACCGCCGATTGATAAACTTGTCGACTTCAAAGCGTGGACAAACGTTGTGTAATTAGTCCAATCTTCTTTATTATACGCCTCTTCAATTTTTGCCTGCTTGTCTGCCTTGAGACTGCAAAACATTTGCAAAATATTTTTGTACATATCAACGCTGTCTGCACTATAACTAAGACCGACTTCAACATTCAAATTTTCAAAATCATTTTCTTGATTATTCGATCGATCTTCTTCTTTAATTTCATTTTCTTCACTTGGCGAACAAATTTTTTCAATCGGCAAATATTCTAACAGCATTGCTTCTAATGCTTGTGCATCGATCGGTTTACTCAAATAATCTGTGAATCCTTCTTTTAAAAACATTTCTCTTGCGCCGCTGATCGCATTCGCTGTTAATGCTATCGTTGGAGCATTTTTGGATTTATTGTCCTTCATCTCTTTTGCAAGTTTTAATGTCTGAATACCGTCAAGACTCGGCATCATTTGATCTAAAAAGATAACATCGTACTTGATCAACGCCAATTTTCTCAATGCTTCCATTCCGCTAATCGCCGTGTCAACTTGAATTTTCGTTGCTTTCAATAAACTTGTTGCAACTAACAAATTCATTTCGTTATCGTCGACAACTAAAATTTTTGCATCCGGTGCATTGAAACTCACTTGATATTTTTCTTGAGTAACTTTAATTGTCGATTCAAATTTTCCGATCTTTTCGTCACTCATAATTTTTTGAGGAATCATAACTGAAAAAGTTGATCCTTCTTTGTAAGTGCTTTCAACGTCAACTTGCCCTTTCATCATTTTAGCAAGTTTATAAGTTATTGCAAGACCTAGCCCAGTACCTTCGATATTTTTATTTTGTTTGTTGTCGAATCTTTCAAAGTCCTTGAATAATCTTTTCTTGTCCTCATCTCTAATACCAATTCCGGTGTCCTTAACGTGAAATTTCAAAATGATCTCTTCGTCACTTTTCGGCTCATAATCTATTTTAAATTCAATTCCGCCGACTTTCGTATACTTCACTGAATTAGTCAAGAAATTCAAAACGATCTGGCGAATCCTCACGCTGTCACCAAAAAGTTCATTAGGAATATTTTCATTAACTATAATTTTGAAGTCGAGATTTTTTTTATCAGCACGGTTTCTAATCATATTGACTAAATTTTTGATTAGATCGTCAAGTTTATATGTTTCTTCCAAAAGTTCCATTTTGCCGCTTTCGATCTTTGAAAAATCCAAAATATCATTTATGATACTCAAAAGAGATTCAGAAGCACTTTGTACATTCTGCGCATATTTTAATATTGAAGAATCATTTGATTCTCTCAAAATCATTTCATTCATACCAATAACAGCATTGATCGGCGTTCGTATCTCATGACTCATCTGCGCTAAAAATTGCGACTTCGCTTGACCGGCTGCCATAGCTGCATCAGCTGATTGTTTAAGTCGTCCGTTTACTTCTTCCTGCCAATTCAAAAGTTTATTGATCAGAAGAATTATAGCACTAACAGCAATACAAAAGAGAATTGCAAACAATACACCTAAATAAACTATATCGCCGTAGATATTCCACCAGTTATTGACGACAATAACAGTAAAATCAGAATCAATATTTTTCTTTGCAAGACAGGAAGCACGCTTTCCATTGTAATCATTAATGGTTGTAATTTTTCCATTTTTATAAGTATGGCGGTAACTTGTCGAACTAACATTACTCAAATTATCAACTGACAATTGATAATCACTGCTTGGGTGATTAATTATAATTCCATTCTTATCGACAAGAAAAGCATATGAATCTTCAGTGTAACTTTCATCAAGAATATGAATTAACTTATCAAGGAAAAAATCAATTCCGAAAATGCCCAAAAATTCACCATTTTGACCATAAACAACTTGTGAGAAAGTGACACAATATAAACCTGTTTGATCGTCGTAATACGGCGCAGAAATATTAAATCCATCTGCAGACTTTTCACAATCAATATACCAAGGACGCTGATCAACTTTCCAGCCCGGCGGACCTTCCCAGCCGTTATTCATTATAACTTGATGTTCTTTGTATGGATTAGCAAGATAACAAGCCGAAATTTCCGGGTAATTCTTTGCAATATCATTCAGCCATTTAACCGCTAATTCATAATTATCCATTATATTAGGACGTTCGGAGATCATATTAGTGAACATACTCAAAATTGATTTATGCTTTGCAATCCAATTCGACAACTGATAATCATAAATATCAGCCTCACGACTCATTTTAGTATCGCCCCAGTTGACGATATTATTAACACTAACAATTAGACTGCAAGTTAATGCAACACAAAGCACAGCAATAATTCCAAAACGAACTTGTCGACTTGTTTTACTTAATTTCGGTGTACTTGATTTTTGAATTTCTTCATTATCCGTTGCAAGTAATTTTGAATATGTAAAAAGATCGTCAAGCATTCCATTTAATTGCATTGCTGATTCTCTGATTTGTCGATTTTTGGTATCATTCGACAGACTCATTATTCTATGCAACGGTTCTTTTAAATCGTGTGATAACTGCGCTAAAAATCTTTCCTTAACACCTAATGCATTCTCAGCTTGAATTTTATTTTTCAATGCAAGCAGATAGAAAATTACAATCGCCGCAAGCATAAAGCCGCTTATTAACGTGATGATCAGCATTTGTTGATAATTTTCACGATTGAGATTGAAATCACCAACACTTAAGATCATATACCAACCGTTATTAGTTCTGCTGCTAAAAATTTTACTTTTACCGGTTGCAAATTCAACTTCAAAACTTTCGTGATCTGTTTTGCGAGTGACTTTTTCTAAAATGCTTACAAATTCCGGCAATTTTTTACTGACATTTTCACCGGCTAATGACATATCATTATAACTGATAATTTTTCCGTTTTCATTGACGATTAAAGCAATTCGATCACCTTCAACCGTCATTTGATCGATTGATTTTTGTGTATTATTCAAATTAAAATCCAACGCAACAACCGTTTCATTATCACTTAACGCCGTTGAAGTTGTAAAGCACATATCACCGGTTCTTGCATCCTTATAAGCCTCAGTAATGAAAACTTTTCCGGGATTTTCGATCGCACCTTTGTACCATAATCTTTCTTGTGCGTGATAATTTTCCGGCATATCAAAATCAGGAATGATCGCATAATCTTTTCCGGCAATGTAAGCATTCATACAAGCACCTTTGAAGATCGCCTGCTGTTCCTTGCTTTCCATCTCAAAATATTTTCTAAGTTCTTCTTGAGTTACACCCGAAGCCAGCATTTGTTCAATTTCAAGTGCAATTCTATTCGTTGCATTCTCTGCGTCCGTTAATGTCTCTTGCAATTCACTTCTGATATTTTCTAATTGCATTTCACCAACTTCTTCAGTCTTGTTTGAAATCATATCAGAAACTAAATGTAAATTCAATCCTATAATTAACGTGAAGAGTAAAACGATCACAATTATTATCAAAAAATCTGATCGTTTGCCTTCTTTCAAAATGTTTAAATAATCGCTGAATTTTTCTCTCATCATTTTTTAGCTCTCAACTTTCAACGTTCAAAGAATTTTTCAAAAAAAATAAACCTCATAAGAAATATTTTATCAAATGAGATTTATTTTGACAAGGTAACTTATTTTTTGCCGATCAATTTAGCGTGATTATTTTTAATGTATTCAATCGCCTCTGACTTCTCTTGATCGTTAGTAAATTCAGAAGTTATCATTTGACAAGCCATTTTGACATTTTTATCAACGCCGCTGATCTGATCGATCAAAATTGAGTACATTAGCCAATCTTCATTATCAAATGCCTCTTGCAAGTCTGCATTTAAATTTTTATCACTTTTATCAATTTCTGCTGCAGTTTTTATTTCTTCCGGCTCATTTTTCAGCCCTAAGCCCTCAGCCTTTAGCCCTAAATATTTTCTACCTTCGTCAACCACTTTGTCATAAAGTTGCATTGCTTCAGAATTATTATTAACGATAAACTTTTCAGCTTGTTGTTTGTCAGATTCTGAAGTTGATTCATCAATTAAAATTTTGCCGGATTCTTCAAGTTGCTTAGCAAGTGCAGAAATTTTTTCACCGCCGATTGATAACGAAGTTGATTTTAAAGCGTGGACGAAAGTTGTATAATCATTCCAATTTTTGTTGTTGAATGCCTCTTGAATTTTAGATTTCTTTTCATCTTTCAACTTACAAAACATTTCCAACACATTTCTATACATATCTTCCATTCCGGCACTATATTGAAGTCCTAAATTTACATTGAGAAGATCATAATTATTTTGAGGTGTTGGATTTTTATTTTGTGCTTTTGAAATATTTTTTTCATTCTCTTCTGTCGGCTCTTGCAATAAATTTTTCGGAAGATATTCCATTAACATATTTTCAAGAGCAACTGCATCAATCGGCTTACTTAGATAATCATCAAAGCCTTCTTTCAAAAACATTTCTCTAGCTCCGGCGACGGCGTTAGCTGTCAAAGCGATCATTGGAACGCCTTTTGATTTATTTTCTTCCATCTCTTTTGCTAATTTCAATGTTTGAATGCCATCAAGTTCCGGCATCATTTGATCAAGGAAAATTAAATCATAATGTTTTGCTGACATCTTCTTGAGTGCCGACGCTCCACTATCAGCAGTATCAACTTGAATTTTCGTTACCTTCAAAAGACTCGTTGCAACTAATAAATTCATTTCATTATCATCAACGACGAGAATTTTAGCATTAGGCGCAACAAAACTAACCTTGTGGACATCAGTTTTAGATTTTGCGGTTTTTGTCTTTTCCTCAAATCTGCCGATCTCTTTTTTGTTCATAACCTTTTGAGGTATCAAAACAGTAAATGTTGATCCTTCACCGTAAACGCTTTTGACTTCAATTTTTCCACGCATCATTTTAACAAGTTTAGCAGTGATCGCAAGTCCTAAGCCTGTGCCTTCAATATTCTTATTTTGTTTAGCATCGAATCTTTCAAAATCCTTAAACAGTTTAGATTTATCTTCGTCCTTAATTCCTATACCGCTGTCTTTTACACTAAATTCAAGCAATAATTCACCGAGTTGTCGCTTAACTCCTGTATCTTCATCAAGTCCTAATTCCATATCAACAATTAACATTATACCGCCAACTTTTGTATACTTGACGGCATTAGTTAAGAAGTTCACAACTATTTGACGGATTCTTGTCGAATCTCCGAACAGTTCATTAGGTATATTTTCATTAACTTGTACTCTAAAATCTAAATTCTTCTTTTCAGCACGAAATTTTATCATACTAACAAGATTTCTAATTAAATCATCAAGCTGATAAACTTCTTCGACTAATTCCATTTTGTCAGACTCAAGTTTTGAAAAGTCGAGAATATCATTAATCAACGACAACAATGATTGCGCCGCAGCAGAAGCATTATTAGCATAATTAATTATTGTTGAATCTCTGCATTCACGAAGAATCATTTCATTCATTCCGATAACGGCGTTAATAGGCGTGCGAATTTCGTGAGACATTTGTGCAAAAAATTGAGTCTTTGCTTTTCCTGCCGCATAAGCATTATCAATAGCTTTCTCAAGTTGTTTATTTACTGAGTCTTGCCAATCAAAAAGTCTGTCAATGAAAAGATCAATAACAATAATACAAAGTACAAAAATCAAAAATATAATAATTCCCAGTAAAAGGTAACTACCATAAATAGTCCACCATTCACTAAATCGATCATTAAAAATTTCAGAAATATTGATCGCGTTGTCGTCAACAATTTCAGTAACCATTCCTGTATAAATGATAAGGCTACTTATCATCAGCACAATAAGAATAGCTACTATACCTTTACGGAGATTTTTATTGATTTTTGTTCGCTTAAGTAATTTTTCGGGTTGATAGTCAGTTTCATCATTGATCTTGTTGAAAGTTCCGATGTTGTCGATCATTTCATTAAGTTGCATTGCTGACTCTTTGATATGAGAATTTTGAGTAGTACTAATGATTTTATTTAATGTCGCTCGACTTTCTTGCAACAGTCCTTTGAGAAGATTATCTTTAACGTTAAGTTCTTGTTGATTAGCGATCTTCTTCTTTAAAGTGAACACGACGATCACTAATATTAAAAAACTGATTACTGCATTAAGACTTAATTGTTGAAATGTGTCAAGTTCTAAGTAAAATGATAAAGTTGTCCTAAAAAGGCACAACAAGAGAATGCCCAAAATTGTGTAAAAATCTGATTTTGTAGCTTTTCTCAGTAGTTTAAACATCTAAGTCCTCAGCCTTCAGCCTTTAGCCCTTAATTAATAAAGCGGATATTTTTTGCAGAGAGCTGCAACACGATCACGAGCTTCAGATTTTTTAGATTCGTCAGTTGGATTGTTAAGCACTAAAGCAATTATATCAGCAACTTCTTTAAAATCGTCTTCTTTAAAGCCGCGAGTTGTAAGTGCAGGTGATCCAAGTCTTAAACCGCTGGTTACAAATGGTGAACGTGGTTCAAATGGAATTGTATTGCGATTCGCTGTAATATTTACTTCGTCTAAAACATTTTGCGCTTCTTTACCGGTGATATTTTTACTAGTGAGATCGACAAGCATTAAATGGTTATCAGTTCCACCGCTAACGATTCTAAATCCATCTTTTGTTAATTCATCAGCTAAAACTTTTGCATTTTTGATAACTTGATTTGCATACTCTTTAAATGAAGGTTGAAGAGCCTCACCGAGTGCAACAGCTTTAGCGGCGATCACGTGCATTAATGGACCACCTTGAATGCCCGGAAAGACTGCTTTGTTGAATTGCTTGCCAAATTCAGCGTCATTACAAAGAATCATTCCACCGCGTGGACCTCTTAACGTTTTATGAGTCGTCGTCGTTACAACGTCAGCATAAGGCAATGGACTTGGATGTAAACCTGCGGCGACAAGTCCGGCGATATGTGCAATGTCAACCATTAAATAAGCATTGACTTTTTTTGCGATCTTGCTTAAGCGTTCAAAGTCAATAATTCTTGCATAAGCCGACGCACCTGCAACTATCATTTTCGGTTGATTCTCTTCAGCAATTTTTTCTAATTCGTCGTAGTCGATCGTTTCAGTTTCCTTGCTTACGCCGTATGGTATAATTTTAAAATATTTTCCACTCATATTAACCGGCGAGCCGTGAGTCAAATGTCCGCCGTCATTAAGATTCATTCCCATAACGACATCACCAGGTTGAAGAAGTGCAAAGAAAACTGCCATATTAGCTTGTGCACCTGAATGCGGTTGAACGTTTGCATATTCGCAGTTGAAAAGTTTTTTAGCACGATCGATCGCAAGTTGTTCGACAACGTCAACAAATTCACAGCCGCCATAGTAACGCTTTCCGGGATAACCTTCAGCATATTTGTTAGTGAGAACCGATCCTTGTGCCTCCATAACTGCCTTGCTGACAATATTTTCTGAGGCGATCAACTCTAATTTGTTGCGTTGACGATTCAATTCATTGCTGACTGCTGAAAACACTTCTGCATCAACATTTTTCAAATTATCCATTAAACTCAATTTAAAATCCTCCAATCACTTTATACAAAATTTTTTTATCAATAGCACCTTCACGACGAATGATCGGGCATTCACCGCTAAGATCGATAATTGTTGAACTAATTTTAAATTTACAAGTTCCGCCGTCAAGAATCAGCGGAATTTTTTTATTGAAACTTTTTAAAACTTCTTCCGCCGTCGTCGGACTCTCTTCACCTGAAATATTTGCACTCGGCGCAGCGATCGGACAATCAGCGGCTTTGATCAATGTAAGAGCTATTTCATTATCCGGCATTCTTATTCCAACAGTTTTTTGATCAGCCGTCACGAAGTCCGGCACAATTTCACGTTTCGACAAAATTAACGTCAATGGACCCGGCAAAAATTTTTTGATCAACTTTTCCGCTAATGGTATAACGTTAGCAATTTTGTTAATCATATCGAAATCAGCAACCATTAAACTTAACGGCTTGATCGGCGGACGATTTTTTACTTCGTAAATTTTTCTGCAAGCTGATTCATCAAAACCATTTGCGCCTAATCCATAAACCGTTTCAGTCGGAAATGCAACAAGTTCACCGGCTTTGATAATCTCCGCCGCCTCATTGATAATCGGATCACTTGCAGTATTAACTTTAATAATTCTTGTTTCCATAAATAAAAATTTTAGCATTGAAAGTTTAGAATGGCAAGAAGAATTTATTTCACTCGATCAATTTTGAATGATTAGCCTTGATATATTTTATTGCCTCATTCTTTTCTTGATCGCTTGTAATTTCCGAAGTTGCCATTTGACAAGCAATTTTGAGATTTTTATCAACATTTTCCATTTGATCAATTAAAATTGAATACATAATCCAATCTTCACTGTCGAATGCTCTTTGTAATTCTGAATTTATATTTTCATCACTTTTATTGATTTCTTTTGCAGTTTTCATTTCTCCTAATTTAAGATATTTTTTGCATTCGTCAACTAATTCATCGTAAAGTTTCATTGCTTTTGTCTGATAATTATTAATAAATTCTTCGGCTTTTTGCTTATCTGA
>JAFUZV010000137.1 GCA_017476425.1 Selenomonadaceae bacterium | reverse complement strand
TGGAGCGTGTAACCAGTGAACTGCCCAGACTCCGATCACGCTGACAAATGTTGCGCCGATGAATGTTCCTGCTACTGCTGATTGATGAAGATTGAAGATACAAAAATTTCTTGTGCAGACTGCTATAATTCCGCCGATCGCTGCTGCAAATAACAATCTCGGCGGCAAATTAAACAAGACTGAAAATCCAACTGCACCGATCGCCGCCGCCGTTGCAAATCTAAAATAATCATTCTCCGGGATCATATGCAAATTTGTAAAAGCCTCAACATCAAATAAACCGATCGCAAATACAATTCCAAAAGTCATACCGCCGACGATCAATAATGTATGAACTGATCTTGCAACGCCACTCATTAACATTGTGTTGATCATATCGCTGATTGAATTTATCAACGGAATGCCCGGAACTAAAAATAATGATGAGGCAATGATTGGATGCCAAGGCGTTGTCGTTGGTAAAAAGTGCACAAAGTAAGCCGCCGTTGTTGCAGTGAATGCCGCAAAAGCCGCTGACATATAAGCGTTGATTCCTAATCGCCCGCAGGTAATTTGAATAAATTTTCCGAGACTTGCACAGATCGCCGTGTAAAAAAATGCCGGAAGATCACAACCGAACAGCGCGCAAAATCCTCCGCAAGCAAAACCCGCTGAAATGATCACTAACCATTCAGGATAATATCTTGATCGACTTTCAATTTGATTTAAATTGTCCTCAAATTCTTCAAGCGTATAATGATCTCTCATTGCTCGCCACGTTAATTTACTCACGGCGGAAATTATTCTCATATCGACTGCGTGCTTTTGACATTTTCTAAAATTCGTATATGAATGTTCTTCGTCGCTAATGTTAAGCATTAAAGTTGTATACATTATATGGAGATGAAATTTTTTCTCGTCGATACCCATATAAGCCGCGACACGTTTCATATCTCGAATAATTCTTATCGTGTCAGATCCGTTTTCCATTAGTAACTGACCAACAGTTAATAATAATTCTGTTTTCTTGCCGATCGCTGAAAATGTTTCGTGTAAAATTGCTTGTTGTTCGTGATATGAAATATCTGACAAATTTATCCTTCCTTTAATAAATTACAAATTAAAAATTCTACATTCTGCATTCTGCATTCTTAATTCTGCATTAAAATTCAATTCCTGCTTGCGCCTTAATACCTTTATCGAAAGCGTGTTTTATTTTTGTCATTCTCGTTACAATATCCGCTGATTCGATCATTCGATCAGTTGCGCCGCGTCCGGTTAAAATTAAATGCACATTCGATCTATTAGCTTGTTCGATCAGATCGATCACCGTTTTTTCTTCGATAAGTCCACCGCTTACAGCATAATTGATCTCGTCGCAGATTATCATATCAAATTGTCCGCTGTCGATCGAATTTTTGATCGCCGCAACACCTTTTAACGCTGAAATTTTATGTTGAGATTTATCACCTTTACTGGTGAATCCTAAGCCGTATTGTTCGACGGCTATTTTTAATTGCTGAAGAATTTTTATTTCGCCGCTTGATCCATTTTTGATCAGCTGAATAATTTTAACTCTTAAACCTTGACCGATCGATCGAATCGCTTGACCGATCGCCGCTGTAGTCTTGCCTTTTCCATCGCCGTCATTTATAATAACCATTCACTTCACACCTTTCATTTAGCAATTAAAAAATTTTTTCGACGTGATAAATAAATTTCCTTTCATTAAAAAAATCTGCATATGTTTAAAGAATTTTATTAATTGAGGCAGGATAAATTTTATAATATGGCGAATAAATTTCAAAAATTTTTAACTGTCAACAAAAATAATTTTGGAGGCTCTTTTATTATGTCAGATTCTAAAAATAATTCATCAAGCATTGAAGAAAAAAATATCAATTCTGATTCAGTCGATAAAAAATCAGTTACAAAGAGAAGAAGCAAAAAAGTTATATCTGAAATTTCAGCTGAAATTGAAAGTAAAGTTGAAAATGATTTTGTCTTGATCGATAGAAAATGTTTACCTTCACAATTTCAAAAAATTGTTAGGATTAAAGAACTTCTTCTTAGAGGCGGAGCGTTGACTTTAAAAGATGCCGGTGAAGAAGTTGATCTTTCACTTCGTACTTACCATAGACATAAAAATTCTGTAAAGTTATTTTTTGGCAAGACAGAGAAAAATTTTATTAACATTCTCTTTACAATCGACAATAAGAGAGAGCCGATAGCAAGACTTTTGAATAAGATCGCAAAATATCCTGTTACTACTACTGCTGTTAATCAAGGCAAGCCGAAAGATGGTTTAGTTCACGCCAATTTTTCTGTTGATATAACAAATTTAGACGTATCAAGAGAAATGTTTATTGACGATTTAAAAGATACTAAAGGTGTCCACGAAGTAGAGATTTTAGAAATTATTGATTTTAAATAATTTTAATTGAATTAAATTTTTTATTAAAGGAGTTATTTTATGTCAAATTCAAATGATGAAGTAAAAGTTGCTTTACTCGGTAGCGGTACAGTTGGCGGCGGTGTAATCAAAGTGTTACAACAAAATGCTGATATTATCGCTCAACGCATCGGAGTTAAAATTAAACTCGACAAAGTTTTAATTATTCAAGCTGATGTTGGAAAGCCGATTCTTGAAGGTCTCAATACAACTTTCGATTTTAACGAAATTATAAATGATCCTGAAATAAAGATAGTCATTGAATTGATCGGCGGAACTAAAGTTGCTAAAGAATTTATGATCAAAGCAATGGAGCACGGCAAAAACGTTGTTACTGCTAACAAAGATTGTATTGCACAATTTGGCAAGGAACTTTTTGAGACAGCTGAAAAGTACAATGTTGAATTTGCTTTTGAGGCAAGTGTCGGCGGCGGCATTCCGATCATTAGACCGTTGAAAGAATCTTTGATCGCTAATCATTTAACAGAAGTGCTCGGTATTGTTAACGGAACAACTAATTATATGTTGACAAAGATGAGTGAAAACGGCGCAGATTATGACACGGTTTTAAAAGAGGCTCAGTCAATGGGCTTTGCTGAGGCTAATCCGGCGGCTGACGTTGAAGGACTTGATGCGGCACGTAAAGCGGCGATTCTTGCGTCGATCGCTTTTAATTCTCGTGTAACACTGGACGATGTTTATCGTGAAGGAATTACAAAGATCACTCCGGCTGATATTGATTATGCAAAAAGTCTCGGCTATGTTGTTAAACTTCTTGCTGTCTGCAAAGATTCTCAACAAGGCATTGAAGCTCGTGTTCATCCTGTATTCTTGTCAAAATCTCATCCGCTTGCATCAGTCAGCGGCGTGCTTAATGCTATTTTCGTTCGTGGCGACGCTATCAATCAAGCAATGTTCTTCGGACCCGGTGCCGGTTCATTGCCAACTGCGTCCGCTGTCGTCTCTGATATTATGAATATTGCTAGAGATATTAAAAATAATATTGATTTTCATATCGGCTGCACTTGCTTTAATGAAAAATCTATTTGTCCGATCGAAGAGTCTGAAACATCTTTCTATATTCGTCTGCTTGTTGATGATAAACCTGGTGTACTCGGATCGATCGCTACTGTTTTTGGTGAATTTGACGTAAGTTTAAAATCTGTCGTTCAGACTAACAGCTGCGAAAAAGATCACGCTGAAATTGTCGTGATCACTCACAAAGTCAAGTATAAAAATATTCTTGCGGCGAAAGAAAAATTGCAGACTCTTCCAACTGTTGATAAAATTCGCAGTGTCATTCGTGTTGAAAGTGATTAATTTTCGGAGGACGTTTGTAATATGAACAACTCGCAAATTGAAAACGAAATGCAAAGCCATACTATAAAAGTGCGAGTTCCGGGAACAAGTGCAAATTGCGGTCCGGGTTTTGACTGCATAGGTCTTGCTTGTACGATTTATAACGATCTGCAATTAACTTTGTTGAAAGAACCAATGTTAGTTATCGAAACAAAAGGTGAAGGCGCAGAAAATATTCCGACGGATGATAAAAATATTGTCTGGCGATCAATAAGAATGTTGCTTGAACGTGCCGGCGCGGCTGATAAATTCAAAGGCGCAGTTATCAAAATGGAAAATCGTATTCCGCTTTCACGTGGATTAGGATCAAGCGCAGCGGCGATCGTTGCAGGTATCAAAGCGGCGAATGCAATTCTAGGCAATCCTTTAAATCGTCAAGAACTTTTAAAACTTGCAACAGAAATCGAAGGACACCCGGATAACGTTGCTCCGGCACTTTTTGGCGGTGTAACTGTCAGCATTGTTAATCGTGGTGAAGTGCAGACTTTTTCATTCGTGCCGAAGATGAGATTAAAACTTGTCGTAATTGTCCCGGATTTTCCACTTTCAACAAAAGCCGCTCGTCAAGTTTTGCCGAAAGAAGTTCCTATGAAAGATGCAATTTTTAATATTGGACGTGCTTCAATGTTGATCGGCGCACTTATCAAAGGTAAAGAAAGATTTTTAAAGAATGCTTTTGATGATGCACTTCATCAACCTTATAGAGTTGAATTAGTGCCCGGAATGGAAGATGTTTTTAAAGCCGCTAAAAATGCCGGTGCTTTCGGCGTTGCACTTTCCGGTGCCGGACCTTGTTTAATTGCATTTACTTCAGATAGAAGCCGTGCTGAAAATGAAATTGCGGCTTCAATGGCTCAGGCTTTTTTGGATCACGAAATCAAAACTAAATCTTTAATTCTGGCTCTTGATATTCGCGGCGCAGTCGTGTTAAATGGTGAGCAATAAGGGCTGAGGGCTAAGGCTGAGGGCTAAGTAATTCTCAGCCCTTAGCCTTCAAGCCTTAGCCCTAATATTGGAGGATGTGATTTTTATGCCTAGAAGAAAAGAAGTACCATTTGTAAGACACTCATTAGCAGAATTGCCGACGATATTTCCGGAATTGAAGATCAAACGAATTGCAAAAAATCTTGACGACGATAAAGCATTGATAATGGCGAATCTCTATGAATGTTTAATGGACGTTGAACATAAATTGCCGAAGAGAAAATACAAAATTTTTGAAATGGCAGAAGATCTCGGCGTAAGAAAATTACAAGTCGGAACACCCGGCGGCGGTTATTATGGACCTTATCGGCTTTTTCATATTAAGATGAATGGCGTTGATCAGATCGTCGGAATAGGCGTTAATCGTTACGTTAGCAAAAAGCGAACTGTTTTATGTGTTTCACTTCAAAAAGGCGATAATGTTAAACCGCATCATTCATTGCAACTTGCTGTTGATGAATATTTAAGAATCGATAGTAAAAATACTTGTCGTTTTATGCACAGAGGAAATATCGGACTTGGTGCAATCGGTTCCGGCAAAAGTTCCATTCTTCGTGAAAAATATGTTGAGCCGCTTTATCCTCAAATTATCAGCGGTAAAGAATATCTTTTAGGAGAACTCAAAACGGATCGACTTTGGTATTTGAATAATCGATTAGTTGTAAAATTTGTAGAAAATTTGATTTCTTATGCGCTTGTTCGTGATATGTATCGTGATGATGCAAATTTAGCGGCAGGAATAACAGAGCGTTTCAAAAAAAATGATTAATAAAAAAATTTTAGTAGCAATGAGCGGCGGCGTTGATAGTTCCTTAACTGCGGCGATTCTGCAAGATCGTGGCTTTAAAGTGATAGGCGTAACAATGAAATTAACCGACGAAGAAATTTTTTCAAGCGATCGAAGTTGTTGCAGTGCAGATGAAGCGAATGACGCAAGAAGAGTTGCAGACTTTTTAGGAATTGATCATTATGTCGTTGATTTTCACGAAGATTTTCAAGATAAAGTTGTGAATTATTTTGTTGATGAATATTTGAATGGCCGCACGCCTAATCCTTGCGTTGCTTGCAATAAATTTATCAAGTTCGGTAAATTGTTTGATTTTGCTGAAGAGATCGGCGCAGATTTTTTAGCAACAGGTCATTATGCAAGAGTTGAGAATGTCGACGGAAAATTTTTTCTGAAAAAAGGTTTTGATCTCAAAAAGGATCAATCTTATGTGCTTTACAACTTGACGGCGGATCAATTATCGAAAATAATTTTGCCGCTCGGTGATCAATCGAAAGAACAGACCAGATCACTTGCAGAAAAATATAATTTGCCGGTAGCACATAAACCGGACAGTCAAGAAATTTGTTTTGTTCCGAACGATGATTATAAAAAATTTCTGCTCGATCACGCTGATAAAAATTCTTTAGCCTTGCAAGACGGTGAGATCGTCGACGTTAATGGTAAAGTGTTAGGTACTCATAACGGCGCAGCATTTTACACGATCGGACAGCGTAAAGGTTTAGGAATTGCCGCAGAAAAACCGCTTTATGTTATCAAGTCAGACGTTAAAAATAAGCGTGTGATTGTTGGCGGCGGCGATCAAGTTTTTTGTAAATCGTTGACGGCTAATAATTTGAATTGGATTTATCAGCAAAGTTTTCCATTCAAGGCAGCGGCTAAAATTCGTTATGGATCAAAAGTTGCTGATTGTCTTGTTGAATTAATCGACGATAAAAAAATTTCAGTGATATTTGATGAACCTCAGAGAGCCGCAACAAAAGGACAATCGATCGTCTTTTATGATGATGAAATTGTTTTAGGCGGCGGAATAATTGACGAAGTAAATAATTGAACTCAAAAAAAGAACCTTGCCGGAATGAATTTTTTCGACAAGGTTTTTCATTTGCTTAATTAATAGCTGAATTTCAAGAAATTTTTCTAAAATCGAACGTAATAATTTTATCGCATTCCATAGGCTTGCCATCTTGATCAATCGCCGGCTTAAAAGTCCATTCACGTGCCGCATTCATTGCAATGTTATCAACAATAATTCGACTGGAACTCCAAACAATTTTTGCGTCCTTAACTTTGCCGTCAAGTCCGATCGTAACTGCGACGCTGACATAACCATTGTAATTTAAGCCGCTGTCAAGTTGAGGAATTTTTTCATTCAAAGTGATCGGCGGCTCAGCCATTTTTTGATCATAATTTCGATTTTCTTTCGGCGGTTTAGTGTAAACTATTTCAGCCGTTGGATTTCTTTTCATCTGTTCGATCGCCTCTGATTCATTTTTTGCGATCTTCGGCTCTTCTGATTTTTTTATTGAAGAAATTTTTTCATTGTCAACTTGTTTTGAAGTCGGCGGCAATTCTTCAACGTAAACAGGATCATTTGAAATTTCAGGAATGATCAGCGGCGGAAATTCAAATTCTGATATTGTTGATTGTGATTGTGATTCTGATTCTTCGATCGGCTGATCTTCTTCCTCAATGATCGTCTCTTCTTCAATCAAATCGACATCAATCCAGCTGATCTCGGCGATCTCATTTACTTTTGACGGTGGTAAAAGATAAGGCAGCAGAAAATTTAATACGATCAAAATAATTGCGTGAAAAATTATCGCAATAATGATCGCCGTTGACCACTTAGCAGAATAATTATTCATTTCCCTTCACCGCTTTGATCTCTGTTGCGATCGATACGTGACGACAGCCGGATTTTTTCAACAGATCAAGAATTGCAACGACGTTTTCATATCTCGTTGATCGATCGCCGCGAATTACAAAAACCGTTTCGGAATCATTTTTTAGCGAATCTTGAATTTTTAACGGTAAATTTTGCGTCGCTTCAGTTTCCTTATCATAAAAAATTTCACCGTTTGCAGTAATTGTTATCGAAATAATATTTTGCCGAGTGTCCTGCTTGCCATTCGCCGCTTGAGGCAAAGCAACTTGTAAAGTATTCACCTGCACCATATAAATTGTACTGATCATAAAGAAGATCAGCAGAAACAACATTATATCGATCATCGGAATGATCATTACAAGCGGCTGATTTTTTTCACGAAAATCTCTGCGATTCATTTATTTATTCACCTTCTTCGTCAGCAAAATTAATACAATGTTCACCGTCTTATCAAGCAATGATAAAATTTCGTCGAGTTTCTGCGCAAAATAAGTATGGACGATCAAAGCGAAAATTGCTACACAAAGCCCTGTTGCTGTTGCGATCAATGCCTCACCAATTCCGCCGGTGATCGCTAATGGCTGTCCGGCTTGCAATGCAAAGATATTAAATGATTCAATCATTCCGCTGATCGTTCCGAGTAGTCCGAGTAATGGTGCAAGTGTAACGATCATTGATAAATAATTTAATCTTGCACGGAGTTTCATTGCCTCTTCATCGTGTGCATTGCTAAGTGCAAGCTGAAGATTTTCACCATTCATTGCTGATTCAATACCGAATTGAGCAACTTTACTTAAACTGCTATTCTCTTGACGACAAATTTCAAGCGTTGATTTAATATCTCTACTCTTGAGACGATCGGAAAGTGCTTTTAAAAATTTTTCGCCGTCACGTTTAGCATAATTATAAAATCGAAAACGTTCAACAGCGATCACAGCGACGGCGATCGAACAGATCAAAAGTAAATACATTACAAAGCCGCCTTTAGCGAAAATTTCTGTTATCTCCAAAATTAAATCACTCCTCAAAAATTTTTTTATCGTGCGATCAAAAAAATATCACAAAAAATTTTTTTCTTCAACAATTTTTAAAATTGCTTTGCATTTATGTGAGGCAAATTTTTTTATGATCAACTTCATTTGAAATAATTTTAAATATGTGATATGCTAAAAAAAATTTTTTTGAGGTGATATTTTGAAATTTGTATCTTGGAATGTTAATGGACTTCGTGCTTGTCTAAAAAAAGATTTTATGACTTCGTTTAAAAAACTCAACGCTGATATTTTTGCAATTCAAGAAACAAAGATGCAACCCGATCAAGCGATCATTGAAATTGAAGGTTATAAACAATTCTGGAATAGTGCAGAGAAAAAAGGTTATTCCGGAACGTTGATTTTTTCACGAAATGATCCGATCAATGCAACTTATGGAATTAATATTGAGGAACACGATCACGAAGGTCGAGTTATAACTCTTGAATTTGAAAATTTTTATTTCGTTAATGTTTACGTTCCGAACTCAAGGCAACATCTTGAAAGACTTGAATATAGAATGAAATGGGACGATGATTTTAGGAATTATTTGTGTGAATTAGACAAGAGAAAGCCGGTTATTATTTGTGGTGATTTAAACGTTGCACATAATGAGATCGATCTAAAAAATCCTTCGACGAATCATCATTCAAACGGATTTACTGACGAAGAACGCGGAAAATTTTCTGAACTTCTCAACGCCGGTTTTGTTGATACATTTAGAATGCTTTATCCTGATAAAGTTGGTGCTTACACTTGGTGGTCATACCTTCGCAAGGCAAGATTAAATAATGCCGGTTGGAGAATTGATTATTTTTTGATCTCTGAACGATCGAAAAATAAAATTGTTGACGCAACGATTGAAAATGATATAATAGGAAGTGATCATTGTCCTGTTACCCTTTTGATCAAATAAAAAATCGATCAACAACAATGATCTAAATTCCAAAAAGATCAATTCAAAAATTAAAATCAAAAATAAATGTATCATAAATTTTCTTTCATTCCTGTAACATTACATTTGATTATAAACTGTTACAGATTTTTTTTTTGCAAATATTTTTGTTATAATATTAATAAAAAAATTTTTTGAAACGAGGTAATTAAATTGAAACTCAAGACGGTTACAAAAAGGTCGGGTACGACTGTAAGTTATGACAGAAAGAAAATTTTCAACGCCATAGCCGGAGCCAACCGAGACGCAAGTACGCCTAGTGATCGTCTTGAGGCTTCGGATATTAATTGCGTGACTGAAGCGGTTGAAATTGCTATTGCAGATCAAGACAGCATTGGCGTTGAAGAAATTCAAGACGTTGTGGAGAAATGTCTTATGTCTAAAGGATTTTTTGATGTTGCAAAACAATTTATTGTCTACCGTGAAAAACACGCTCGTCGACGTGAAGCACAAAAAAAATTGATGGAAACTTATCGCGATATTTTTTTTGCTGATTCAAAAAATGTTGATCTCAAACGTGACAATGCTAATATCAATACAGAAGCGTCAATGGGTATTATGTTAAAACTCGGTGCAGAAGGTTCCAAGCATTTTGTTGATAATTACGTTTTGCCGGAAGAATTTGCAGAGGCTGATCGTGAGAATTACATTCACATTCACGATAAAGATTTTTCGTTGATCACTTTTAACTGCTGCCAGATCGATCTTTTAAAATTATTTCGTGGAGGATTTTCAACCGGTCACGGCTTTTTACGTGAGCCTAATTCAATTCGATCTTATGCCTCGCTTGCTTGTATTGCGATTCAAAGCAATCAAAATGATATGTTCGGTGGACAATCGATCAATGCTTTTGATTATGCTATGGCTGAAGGCGTTAAAAAATCTTTCAAAAAAGCAATAATTTCAGAGATCAAACGTGCGGCGGTTTATGCAATGCAGAATGATGAATGCAAAATGCAGAATGATTTTGAAAATATTAATTTTACGATCTGCAGATATTCAGAGACGGAAAATCCTGCGGCAGTTGATCATTTGTCGAAGGTAACAGGCTTTAACGAAAAATTATCAGCGGCGATCTATTATGAGGCTTGCAAGGACGTTGAAGAAGAAACTCATCAAGCTATGGAGGCTTTAATTCACAATTTCAACACTTTGCATTCAAGAGCCGGTGCACAAGTTCCATTCAGTTCGATTAATTATGGTATGGATACTTCACCTGAAGGTCGTCTTGTGATTCGTGAAGTCCTCAATGCAACCAACGCCGGTTTAGGTAACGGTGAAACGCCGATTTTTCCGATCTCTGTCTTTCAACTCAAAAGCGGCGTTAATTATGAATTTGATGATCCGAATTATGATCTTTTTCAACAGGCTTGTAGAGTTAGTGCCAAAAGACTCTTTCCGAACTTCGTTAATATCGACGCACCATACAATTTGCAATATTATAAGCCAGGTGATTATAATTCTTGTGTTGCAACTATGGGTTGTCGAACTCGTGTAATGAGTAATGTTAATGGTCCTGAAGAGTCCGGCAGTAGAGGAAATTTTGCATTTGTTACAATCAATCTTCCAAAACTTGCGCTTGAGTCTAATGGAAATATCGATAATTTTTTTTACCTCTTTGACAAATATATCAAATTGAGTCACGATTATCTTTTATTCAGACTCAAAACGATCGAAGAAAAGCACGTCTATAATTTTCCATTTTTGATGGGTCAAGGTGTTTGGATGGGTAGCGACAAATTGAAATTGACAGACAGCATTAAAGATGTTTTAAAACACGCTTCTATTTCGATCGGTTTTTGTGGACTTGCTGAATGTCTTGTAGCATTGATCGGCAAGCATCACGGTGAAAGTGAAGAGGCTCAACAACTCGGTTTAAAAATCGTCAGTTTTCTACGTCAAAAGACAGACGAATTTACAAAATCAGAACAGCGTAATTGGACAACTTTTGCAACGCCTGCCGAATCAACCGCCGGACAATTTCAAAAGTCGAATCGTAAAAAATATGGATTGATCAAAGGCGTAACGGATCGAAATTATATGACTAATTCTAATCACGTGCCGGTTTACTACAAAATGAATATCATAAAGAAGATCGAAATTGAAGCTCCGTATCATGCACTTTGTAACGCCGGACATATTGCTTACATTGAGATCGACGGCGATCCTGTGAAGAATCCAACTGCATTTGAGGCAGTTATAAGAGAAATGCACGATGCAAATATGGGTTACTTCAGCATTAATCATCCTGTTGATCGTGATCCGATCTGCGGTTACACCGGAATTATTGAAAATGAATGTCCTCATTGTCATAGAAAAGAATCAAAATTTGGCTCATTTAATCACATTGATAGAATTAGGTGATCGTAAATGAAAATAATTTCTATATGTAAAATTGATGTGAAGATTTAATTTGAGATCATCACGTCTTTTTTTATTGCTTTATTGATATGAAATAATTTTGATGTTATAATTTTTAATTGTCTATTGACGAAAAAAATTTTATTGAAGGTGAAAAATTTAATGGAACAAAAGAAAGAAGGTTCACTTGCAGGTTTCATAATTCCATCTGTGATCGGAATATTTTTATTTATGATTCCTGTACAATATGACGGAAGTTGGACGATCATAGTTAAAATTATCGCTGATATGATCAGTCAAGCGATCGGTGATTATTTACCGTTGCTTTGCCTGGTTATCGTTACAACTTCTGCATTGCTCGGCTTGATATATTTAAGGCATCCAACATTCATAACGAGTTATCCGGTTGTTGCAAATACTTTTTCAACGACGGCGATTTGGGTTGTGATCAGAATTATCGGAGCAATATTCATTTGGCTGACTTATCTCGGAATTGATGCCGGTGATGATAGCGAAGGTTTAATTCATATGATAACCGTTAGTGATGCCGGTGGATTCGTTTTGCACGATCTGTTAAGTGTTCTTGTAATAATCTTTTTGCTTGCAGGTTTACTCTTGCCATTGTTGCTTGACTTTGGACTTCTTGAATTTATCGGAGCGATTCTTACAAAAATTATGCGTCCATTATTCACAATTCCGGGACGTGCCGCTGTCGACTGTATAACAAGTTGGATCGGTGACGGAACTTTAGGCGTTATGTTGACAGCGAATCAATATGAAGGTGGCTACTATTCAAAACGTGAAGCGGCGATCATTTCAACAACTTTTTCTGCCGTATCGATAACATTTTCGATCGTTGTCCTTGCACAAGTTAATTTAATGGAATACTTTGGACTTTACTATTTATTGATCTGTGCGATCGGTATCGTCTGCGCTTTGATACTTCCACGAATCCCACCGCTGTCTCTTAAGAAAGATGAATATCTTGTTGAAGGTAAAGCAATGGGTGAAACTTTGCCTGATGGTTATACTTCGTCATTGCAATATGGTTTTGCGCTTGCTCGTCAACGTGTTGGTGAGTTCAGAGGAATTTCTCAATTTCTTGAAAATGGTTTTAAAAATGCCGCCGGAATGTGGTTCGGAGTCTTGCCGGTTGTTATGTGTATCGGAACTTTAGCATTAGTTTTGGCGAATAACACGACAATTTTTGATACGCTCGGAATGCCATTTTTACCGCTTTTGAATTTGCTTGACGTTCCTGAAGCCGCCGCTGCGTCAAAAACAATGATCGTTGGCTTTACAGATATGTTTACACCTTCAATTATTGCCGCAAGCACTGTTACTGCTCCTATGACAAAATTTATTATTGCAGTAATTTCTGTCACACAATTAATTTATCTCTCTGAAGTCGGTGGACTTATTCTCGGATCAAAAATTCCTGTAAGTCTGCCTGAACTCTTTGTACTCTTCCTTGAAAGAACGATCATCAGTCTTTTGATCGCTGCACCTGCTGCACATTTAATATTTTCTTGAGTAAAAATTTTTTCAAATATAATTAGAAATAAAAAAACTTCCTCTGATCAATTTTGATCAAAGGATTTTTTTTAATTACATCATAAATTAATTTAAATATTCACTGCTAATTTTTTTATGTCGACAGCAAGTCCGGCAGTAACTAAATAAACTTTATCAGCGGACTTAGCGATCATTTGATTTGCAATTCCGGCGCAGTCTCTAAAAATTCTTGCAAGTTTATTTTCTGGGACTATTCCGCCGCCAACTTCATTAGTAACAAAAATTATCGTTCCGTTGATCTTCTTCGATTCGTCGATCAATTTCTCAACAACGCTTTGAAGTTCCGAATAAATTTTCTTAGTATCGTCAAGTGATTCAAAATTACAAACGAAATTACTAATGTAAATCGTCACGCAGTCGAAAAGGATCACTTCAAAATCATTTGCGATCTTTGAAATTATTTTTTCAGCCTCAAACGGTGATTCAAAAGTTATCCATTCTTCACCGCGTCTACTTCTATGCAATTCAACACGTTGAGCCATTTCATTATCAAAAATCTGCGCAGTTGCTATATAAGCCTTTCGAGCGTCAGAAATTTTCATTGCTAAACGTTCCGCAAAAGTACTCTTGCCACTTCGTGCGCCGCCGGTTACTAAAATTATTTTACTCCGCTCATTACACATTTTCAATTATCCATTACACATTAATTTTTATTCAATGCTTTGAATTTCTTCTATAACTTTAATGAAAGCGTTAGCAAGTTCATTCATATTTTTGATAAAGAAAACTTTTTTCTTACCTACCATTTCAATTAAATAGTCTTGATCTAAGTATCTTCCGACAGCAATAGCATAAATTTTAATACCTTGCGATTGAATTTTCGACGCTAATTTTAATGTATTCGGCTTGTCATCCGGATCACCGTCAGTAACAATGATAATATTTTTTTCTGCCGAACTATTTTTTAATTCCTCACAAGCAAATTTCAAAGCCTCAAACATATTGGTTGAATTTTTAGCATAAATTCTATTGATCTGAGTATTCAATTCAATTTTATTTTGAGTTAAGTGACAAAGTAATTCAGCTTTGCTTTCAAAACTAATCAAGCCGAGTCTATGAAGATTTAGATCAATAATTTCATTCACAAGACGACGACAAGCACCTTTAGCCGTTTCCATATCACTATCCATAC
>JAFUZV010000136.1 GCA_017476425.1 Selenomonadaceae bacterium | reverse complement strand
TTTGAGAAAATTTTTCACCATCTCAAATTTTCCTTTAGTTTCACCTCTAGCCTCACCTCTAGCTTCACCTCTTGCCTCGCCTTCTGCAAATGCTTCAGCTATCTCTCTGTCACGAAGTCGCTTTTCAATATCCGGCGTATACTCAAACCAATACATTCCGCTCAACTCCTGTCTGTATCTTTCTAGATATTCCGTCTGCATTCCTAAACTATAGCAATAATTGTAAGCCTCTTGCACTGCTTCTTCCTTCGTCATTCCTCTTGAAAGATTATATTTAACTCGATTAACGAACGTACAATAAAATTTCAAATCTTCACTTTGATTGATCAACTCTTCATTATAGCCTTCGTTGATATTATACTGCTTGACGATCAATTCAAGGTTAATTTCATCATTGCCTTTGAAAGCCTCAGATAATTTTAAAAGTTGAATCGCTGGGACTTTTCTATTGCCATTGTAGAGCACGAAAAATTCAGGCTGCGGCAATTTCATAAGTTTAGATTGAAAAATTTTATCTTTCTCCGGCTCAATGATATTTTTATAAAGTTCGGTAGCGTAAAATAGACATCTCAACGGCATATTTTCATTGATAGTGCTTTGATGTTCAATCAACACAAGGTAGCGATCACGAAATTCACAAGAAATATCATTTTTAACTTTGTCGAAAAAAATTCCGTCAAGCGTATTGATTTTGATCTCATTCGGATCAGTAGCATCAGTGCCGAGAAAAGCATTCAACGGCGACAAAAGATGTTTCGGATTATTGAAATAGTGCCGAAATAATGTATCTTTATATTTCTCTTCCAACTTATCAACTCAAATCGTAATTCTATTTCAATAAATCTTGACTGCGATAAGCAAAATAATTTTCATAAAAATAACTTGCGTCAAGACCTTTCATAAAAATTTCTCTATCTTCGATCTTATCAGTCAGTGCATTGAAAAGAAGATTTTTAATTTCGCTGTCATTGATCGGCGATCTTTCCATTGCTTGAAGATACAAATTTTTATCGACTTGACTCCAATCAACGACTTTTTGAATTTCAGACTTCAGAATTTGATCAAGCCAGAGCCTCATACTTCGACCGTTGCCTTCTCTGAATGGATGAGCAATATTCATTTCAACGTACTTTGCAATAATTTCATTGAAGGTTGACTGTGGCATTGTTTCGACGGCGGCGACAACTTCATTAAGATAAATTGCTGAGGCGAAACGAAAATTGCCTTTTGAGATATTGACACTGCGAATTTTTCCGGCGAAATCATAAATTTCATTGAAAAGGACTTTATGAATTTTAGCGAGACTTTGAAAAGTTCCTGCAGACATTTTATCAAGTTCGCCGCTATTCCAAAGTTCAATCGCTTTCATCTTGCTGATTCTTTCCTCAATTCGAGCAAGTTCAACAGCATTTTCAATACTCAATTTATTTTTCAGCGTCAATTTATCACCTCATTCAAAAATAAATCACTTCGTCCTGCAAGAATCCTAAATCATAAATTTGAGGCAAAAGTTTATCGCTAAGACGTTTCATTGTAATTTGAAGATTTTCAGTCAGTCCGTTTCTGCCGTCCATATAACCGGCTTCATTGAGTGACATTCTGATTTGATACCAACCGGCATCCCAAGTAGAAATTTTATACTTCTGCTTGTTGAGTCTTCCAACGTGCTCATAAAAAACTTTATATATTCGCCGGGCAACGGTCAAAACTCCGAGAGCTTCAACAGAAAATGAATTATGATTTTCAACGAGCCACTTTGCAACAAAACGATCATCATTGCGCCGAACAGCAAGATAAATTTGATTTCTGATCTCAACGTCGTCACAATGAAAACAATCGATAAATTCAAGCGTAAACGGAAAGAAATTATTTTTGATCTGATAAATATTGCCTTCATACTCAACATTTGAAATTGCAGCGGTATTATTTGAATTTGAAAATAACGACCAGATCACCGAATCAGTAATAAATTCTCTTGAAAGCGGCTTTGTTGGTTGCATAAATTGATCTCGATCGTTTAACCAAGTGGCTTTTGGAAGTCTTCGCACGGTATGAATTATTAAACATTCTTCAAAATTATTCGGAGTTATAGACATTGCACCGGCACTAACATATGGAGCTGACAATAAAGAAGTATAAAGTTGATGCTGAAAATCATTTGCACTACACATTAACGACGCTAAAAAATTTTCACTGATTCGATCTCGACGATCTTTATTTTGATAAGCAACATTTAATGCACTAGATAACGGCGGAAATTTTATATTGCAAGCCGGTCGATCAATCCATTTATTTAAAAAGTTTTTTCGATTGATCGACTGAATTTTTTTGACTGCAATTTTTTCAAGTGTTGAATTGTAAACGTCTAAATTTATTTCTTGTTTACTCAACGACGAATGATTTAATAAATTCCAAATCAAAAATCCAACTGGAAATTTACCTTTGCAACCTTGAAAATTTTGTGATGAGAATACAAAACCACGTTCAAATTCATAATCAAAAATTTTATCACGCATTTTTTGATCATTATTTGAGTTCATATATTTCAAAGTTGAAAACATTCCGAGCCACGCCTGACGATCTTTAAATTCAAGATTAATTCTGTATAAAAATTGTGAGTACAATTCACGACTGACTTCACCTAAATTATCATTGTTCATCAATTCACGAATCGCAGTCATTGAAACATTATTTTTATCTTTTCGATTGTCGGAGCGTTCAAAGTTACTTGCAGTTGCATAAGGCGGATTGAAAAAAATTATCCATTTCAAATTAGGATTTTTCAAGTCTTCAATTAAATTCTTCGGCATTTTCCGCTTAGTGTACATTTTGCTAAGCAATTCATTATTTAAAAATTCTACGTCGTCATTGAGATAATCATATTGAAAGACGGTCGCCTCAGGAAAAATTTTCTTGCAATATTTAGCGTCATCATCAAGCAAAGTTGAGATATAACAATATTGCAACGCCTCAGCAGGCAACACAAATTCTAAATTTCCTGTTCCGGCAGCCATATCCCATAAACGAAAATTTTTCGATTTATACCAATTCGATCCGATCGTCCGCTCTAAGTAGTCAAGTGCTTTTCTTGCAAAATCAATCGGCGTGAAAAATTCACCAGTGAAACGCCTTAATTCGATCTCACTCATTCGATCCATTTTTTGACGAATTGCAATAACCGTTTTGGAATTGTAAATTTTTTCGTAAACACTCCAAAAATATTTATAATCATCGATCGGAATAGTTTTTTCGATCAGATCGCCGTTACTCATTCTGAAAATCACCGTTTTATCAAGCAATGTTGATCGACCATTTTCAATATCAGTTATAAAGTACTCCGAACACTTTCGACCATTCTCAACGTAATTTTCAAACAGCGATCGCCAATACTGAAATATCTCAAAAAAATTATCTTCGTTGATCTCTTTTTTGACTTCGATCAACTGAATTTGTTCATTCAAAAGATATTTCAAGCGATCGACAAAATTATTTTCATCTTCAACGTTTGAAAGATCGTAAACGTGGACATTTTGAATCAGCGGATCATTTTCAAGATCAGCAACCAACTTTTTACAAGGATTCGACGGAGCTAAATCCCAATCATAATTTTTGCGATTCGATTTTAAATAATAATTTTTGAGTGAAACCGTTTCAAAAATCACTGCAGAATTTTTATCAATTCCGCAAATGTACTTGCTCGGAACTTCTGCAACCTTGCCATATTTCAACTTCCGAACGTAATATAACGCCTGAGCGATCACTCTTGCACGAGTCGAAAGATTTTTTAAATGATCGTCAAATTTAAATTCAAAAGTGATTTGAGGAGTATATAGATCAATTTTATTTTTAGTGTTAAGCGTCAATTTGAAAAATTTTATAAATCGACTCTTCAATTCTTCTTCATTAGTGCATTCTTGAAACGTTTTGTAAAGTGATTTGTTCATAAGTAAAGTCCTAAAAAGTATAAATTATCACCGAAAAATAAAACAAAACTAAATAATTAATGTTTTATTTGAATTTTGATACATCAACCCAACCGACAGAATTAATAAATTTTTCTAACTCATCAAGTTTCAATCTGACTGCACTATGCTCATTTCCACCGGCAGGATAAATCGTCTCAAAACGTTTAAGCGATTCATCAAAGTAGATCGGAACGCCGTCATTAACAGCAAATGGACATACTCCGCCGACAGCGTGACCGATCAACTCTTCAACTTGATCGATCGGAATCATCTTAGCACGAGTTTTAAATGTATCTTTGAATTTATGATTGTCAATCTTCACGTCACCGGCAAGCAGAATTAAGATCGGTTTATTGTCAACGAGTAATGAAATTGTTTTTGCGATATTTCCAGGCTTGCAGCCAACAGCCGCCGCCGCTTGATCAACTGTTGCTGTCGATTCTTCAAAAATCATCAGTCGATCAAGTTCGTTGATGCTTTCCAAAAAATTTTTTACTTTATCTATTGCCACAATTTCACCTCAAGCGTCTAACTTCTTCATCAAAAGTTGATTAACCATCTGCGGATTAGCTTTGCCCTTCGTTGCTTTCATAATTTGACCGACAAGCGCACCTATCGCTTTCTTCTTGCCTGCCTTGTATTCTTCAACCGCTTTAGGATTCTTTGAAATAATTTCGTCAACTATTCCTTCAATCGCTGAAGTGTCAGTTATCTGCACTAAACCTTTATCCTTGACGATTTTTTCAGGCGAGTCTTGAGACTTCCACATTTCAACAAAAACAGTTTTAGCAATTTTACCGCTGATCGTTCCTTTGTCGATCAATAAAATCATTTGTGCAAGACGTTTAGCATCAACCGGCGATTGTTCGATCGTCAAATTTTCTGCGTTAAGATTCTTTGAAAGATCACCCATAATCCAATTCGCCGCAATTTTCGGATCAACTTTTTCAGCGATCACTGCGTCGAAGTATTCAGCCATTGCTCTGGAACTTGTAATAATTCCGGCATCATAATCAGAAAGTCCATAATCTTTAGTTAAACGTTCACGGCGAGCGTCCGGCAATTCCGGCAAAGATTTTTTAAACGCTTCGATCTCTTCTGCAGTTGTAACGATCGGCGGCAAATCCGGCTCCGGCATATATCTGTAATCGTGTGCATCTTCTTTCGATCTCATTGACTGCGTAATTCCTTTTTCAGGATTCCACGTCCTTGTTTCTTGAATAATTTTACCGCCGTCATCTAAAACTTCTGCTTGACGTTCGATCTCATAATTAATTGCGTCCTCAAGTGATTTAAACGAATTGATATTTTTCATTTCAGTTCGAGTTCCTAATTTATCAGAACCGATCGGACGAAGTGAAACATTTATATCAGCTCGCAAATTTCCTTCTTCCATTCGACAATTCGACACGTCGATATATTCAAGAATCGCTTTTATCTTCTCCATATATGCACGAGCTTCAGCCGCCGATCTCATATCCGGCTCCGAAACAATTTCAATCAGCGGAACGCCTGTTCGATTATAATCAACGTTGGAGCTTGAAGAATCTTTGATCGTATTACCGGAATGAACTAATTTTCCTGCATCTTCTTCCATATGAATACGTGTTAATCTGATTCGTTTCTTTTGACCTTCAATTTCAATATCAACAAAACCGTGTTCAGCGATCGGCAGATCGTATTGTGAAGTCTGCCAATTTTTCGGAAGATCAGGATAATAATAATTTTTTCGATCGAATTTGCTATACTGATTAATTTTGCAATTCGTTGCAAGTCCGGCTTTGATCGCAAATTCAACAACTTTTTTATTGATCGTCGGAAGAACGCCCGGAAGTCCTAAGCATACCGGGCAAGTATGAGTATTTTGATCAGCACCAAAAGTTGTAGCACAACCGCAAAAAATTTTTGTTGCCGTCTTAAGTTCGCTGTGAATCTCAAGACCGATCACTGCTTCATATTCCATAAAATTTTTTCACCTCATAAAATAATTTTTTCAACGAATTATAACATTGCATTATTTAAATATCAATAGCGATTGAATGTCTGATCGTTTCTTCATTTCAACGAGAAAAATTTTTACAAAATAAATAAATTATCGATCTGATTTTAGAATTTCATTGAATTGTTAGCAATCAAAATTAATTTGAGATAAATTTATCAATGACACCTATAAACTGTTAGTGGTCTAATATTCTTATTGACTTTTATTTTGTTTTTAATATAATTATTTCAGTGAATAATCATAAAAAATTTTTTTCGGCAAAAACTTTTTTCGATTCAAAAAAATTTTTTGGAGGCAATGAAAATTATGCAGAGGTACACGATTTTGCTTTTAACTTCGTTCTTGATGATCTTATCAGCAATAGCAGGCTCAGCACTCTTAGCCGGTGCTGATCAACCTAAAAATAATATTCCGCATCAACAGTTGACAGTTTATACAACTTTACCGCCGGAACACGCAGCGATCATTTCGGAGGCTTATGAAGAAACGAACAACGTTAGATTAAATTTCGTTCCGCTTGCACCTCACGAATTAATGCAGCGTCTCAAAAATGATTTCGTTTCTGATCCAACTGTCATAACAACTTCTGATGTTGTCCTTGCTGATACAAGCGTTTTGAATGAAGCGGCAAATATGAATTTTTTCAAGCCGTATCTTTCCGAGATCAATGACGCAGTTAAACCAACTTTCAAGCAAGAAAACGGTTCTTGGACCGGTGTTTGGTATGATCCTATAATTTTTTGTATAAATCGTGATTATCTCAATACAATTAATGGTGATATTCCTAATTCTTGGATTGAACTTGCGAATTATAAAGATGTTCGTCTTGGAATTACTGATTTTCTCGCGGCGGAGGCCTCTGCTAATTTAATGTTTCAAATGATCGGACAGTTCGGTGACGTTGAGACTTACAAAATTCTTTCTGAAATTCATCCGAAAGTTATTCAGTATGCAAAATATCTTTCTAATCCTGTTCGTCAAGCCGGTATGGGTGAAGTTGATATTTCGATCGCCGTTGAAAGTGAAGCACTTCGTTATATGCAAAATGGCTATCCTCTGAAAATAATTTATCCGACTGAAGGCACGGCTTATTTATTAACCGGCGTTGGTATCTCAACAGTTGACGAATCGAAAATTAAATCTGCGGAACAATTTGCCGATTGGTTATTATCTGATGATGCACAGCGTGTACTTCAAGCGAATGGATTTTATTTCTTGCCGACGAATCCTCAAACACTTGCACATAAAAAATTTGCTGGAAAAAATCTTACTCTCTTTGATCACCGGCAGAATTTCACACCTGAACAAAAATATCAATTCTTAGATCGCTGGGTTAAACAAATTCGTCTTGGTGGTGTACAATAATTATGCAAAAATTTTTTGGCTTGATTATTATTATTATGTTGATGTCTTCAACTTGCCTTGCAATGAATTTTCAACAATCAATTAAACTAGGTAGCTTTTCAACTTTGCCGCCTTATGGTGCATTTAGATTTGAGGGCGCAACGTCGAATCAAGGCGAATTATCTAAAGAAGTCGAATATAAATCCGGCACTGAATACGCTAAAGGCGTTGCAGCTTTCGGAACTGGTGAAAATATTTTGTATGTGCATTATGATAATAGTTACTTTTATACTGATGATTTCAAATTGAATGCTTTCAAAAGTAAAGAGCTGATCAACTCTTGCAGAATCGGTGATAGTAATATTGAAAATACTTTGATCTTGCCGCTGAGTTTTCCTCACAGCTGCAACATTTATCAAATAAAAAATGACTCAAATATGAGCCTTTATTTATTAGAATATGACACTACCGGAATACCTTCATATAAAGTGATCGGTAAGCGTTCCGACGGCAAATGGTTAAGATATTTTGAAACGGTTGCGGCTGAACAATATTACGGAATGTTTAACGCTTTTTGTCATTCGTTTAAACTTGACGGCGATCAAATTATTTTTCAGTATGGAAGATATGACATTGTTGAAAAAAAATTTATAACTAATGTTGAACTGCATTTTATATGGAATTATGCCGATCAATGGTTCGGTGTTGAACAAGTGAATATTAATGTTGAACAATCTAAAATTGATAACTCAAAAGGAAGTGAAGAAAATTTTGAGGAGGAAACCGATTTTTGAAGTTTCTTTTGACGAATCTCAAATTTTTATTAGAAGAGACGTTAAATTTAAAAATACCGGCGAATCTTCACCACTTCGCACGCAAATAAATATAAATAATCTTCACACGGCTTATTTAGCTAAAAATCCTGGACGAAAAATTTTAGAGATTTCAAGTAAATCAGAGAGTGAACTCGGCAGATCTCTGAGTGCATTTAATTTAATGATCGACGACGAAGGGCAACAGCGATCTATGGAAGTTAGTTATCAAGCGTCAAAAGTCTTTGAAAACGGTGGTCCTTATATCGATCTGCTAAATAATTCATCAGTTTGGGCTAAGAGTGATAAACGTCTTAAACAAAGCGGCAAAGTAATTTCATATTTGTATAAAAATAAATCTTTTCCGATCGAACCTAAAACATACTTTTTCAACTGGCTTTATGTTAAAACTCTGGCATCAGATTTTAATAAACATTTAGCTGATCAAATAATTGCTTATGATGCTTTTACAGATATTTTTTATGTGCCGAATAAAACGACTAATTGTCAAGCTGAGGCAGTTGCTATTTATGTTTCATTGCAAAATAAAAATTTGCTTGAAAGTGCCTTAAAAGATGAGCAGTCATTTTTAGATATAGTTTATAAACAATGTATTAATTGAGAGGAGAAAAATTTTTAATGAAAGTGGGCTTTGTTAGCCTTGGTTGTGCTAAAAATTTAGTTGATACTGAAGTAATGCTTGGAATTATCAGATCGCACGGTATAGAAATAACCGCTGATCCTGCTGAAGCTGATATTTTGATTGTCAATACTTGTGCTTTTATCACTTCGGCTAAAGATGAATCAATAACGACGATTTTAAATCTTGCTGATTACAAAGAATCCGGGCGTTGCAGATCGTTAATAATTGCCGGTTGTCTCGGTCAACGTTATCGTCAAGAATTATTAGACGAAATTCCGGAAGCTGATGCAATAATCGGAACAGGTGCTTGGAATAGAATTATGGACGCGATCAATCAAACGCTTAGAGGTCGCCGCGTGATAATTTTAGGTGAAAATGAAATTATTTATGACAAGAAAACGCCTAAAGCCTCAAATATGAAAAGTTATTCAAATGGCGGCTGTGGACTTATCTATAATGCAAATACACCTAGAATTAGAACAACGCCGGATTATACCGCTTATGTTAAGATCGCTGAAGGCTGTGATAATCGTTGTGCTTTTTGTGCAATTCCATTGATTCGTGGTAAACAGATCAGCAGACCTATTGAGGATATTTGCGCAGAAGTCAAAAAATTGATCTCGCAAGGCGTTAAAGAAATTAATTTGATCGCACAAGACACAACGAATTATGGTCACGATCTTTATAAAGAACCGAGTTTAGTTAAACTTCTCAAGGAACTTGTTGAAATTGACGGCGAATTTTGGATCAGAATTTTGTATTGTTACCCAAGATATTTTTCTGATGAATTGATCGATATGATCGCTGATGAGCCGAAAATTTGTAAATACGTCGATCTTCCTTTGCAACACGCTAGCAACGAAGTTTTAAAGCGAATGCATAGACCGGATACAAAAGAATCAATCGAAACACTTCTGAAAAAAATTCGTGAAAAAATACCAGGTGTAGCGATCAGATCAACTTTTATTGTCGGCTTTCCTGGTGAGACTAATGAAGAATTTCAAACGCTTAAAAAATTTTTGCAAGATCATAAACTCGATCACGTTGGAATTTTTACATATTCACGTGAAGAAGATACAGCGGCTTATGATATGCCGAATCAGATCGAAGAAGATATTGCACAGGAACGCTATCACGAATTGATGAGCATTCAAAGTCTAATTTCTCAACAGATCAACGAATCACTTGAAGATCGTGAATTTGAAATTTTGATTGAAGGTCGTGACGAAGAATTGCCGGACATTGCCGCCGGTCGATCTTATCGTGAAGCACCGGAAATTGACGGACAAGTTTATATTGAAGGTGATCGAATGAGTAAGCCCGGCGATATTGTGAAAGTCAAAGTTGTTGCTGGTTTTGCTTATGATCTTGCCGCAGAAAGAATTTAATTTATAAAAAGGAGCAACTTCATTAAATGTATTCAGAGAAAGAATTGCAAAAGCGGCTTTATGTGTCTAATTACGATCAATGGTCTGACTTAGTGAATAAAAAATTTTTATCTGAACGTAAATTAAATGTGCAAATTATTGAAAATGGAATAATTTTACCTGCTAAGGATTTAGGTCGAGCAGTTTATGGTGGTGGAGTCTTTAGTAAAGAAGGTGAATTTATAGCGGGATTTTTTAGAAAAAAACCGCCTAAAAATACAGTCTTCGGAGTTCAGGGTGCTTATGAAATTGAAGAATTATATGAAAGTGATGAAGAAGTAATTTTTGGCGGGGCACTTATAAGTCTTTTTGGTCATTTTATTTTAGAAAGTCTTGGGCGAATGTGGTATATTTTGAAAAATCCCGGTGATAAACGCAAAATTATTTTTCTGTTGGTTAAGGAAGAACAGGAATGGTTTTATCAATTTTTTAAATTACTCGACATTGATATAAATAGAATAGAAATTCTTAAAAAGCCTACTCATTACAGAAAAATAATTATTCCCGATGAATCTATTCACAGTTGGTATGACTACACTGAAGAATATTTGGTACCCTATAACTACATACGTGATAAAATCAAAGTTAGCGATATTAAAAAATTGTATTTGACAAGGAGTAAAGTACATTTAAAAGGACGAGAAATTGATCGACTGAATGGCAATACTTATTTGTGCAATGAAGAATATTTTGAACAATTTTATAAGGGTAAAGGCTATAAAGTAATTTCGCCGGAAAAATTTCCTGTTGAAGAACAAATTTCAATGGTTGCAGGTGCTGATGAAGTAGTTTCAACTTTAGGTAGTCTTTCACATTGGGCTTTATTTTGTAAATCAAAGACTAAATTTACTATGCTGGCTAGAGTGGATGATGATACTTTATACCCTCAATGTCTAATTAATGAAGCAAAGAATATTGACTGGCGTATAATAGATGTATCAATGAATTTTTTACCATTGCAAAATCGTGGAACAGGTGTTTGTCTACTTGGCGAAACAAAATATTGGAAAAGATTTGTAGAGGAATTTTATAACGAAAAAATTTTTTCGGAGTATTGGAGAGAAAAAATTGATGAATACGTTTCAAATTGGTGTTACTATTGTTCAATAGATAATGCAGCACCACTACTTACACGTGTTATAAAAAGAACTTATGATTTAGCAATAAAAAATAATATGTCTTCAAAGCAAGATGAAATGATGAAAATTTTATTGCAAAGAACAAATTTTTTACAAGGACAAATTCAATCAATTAATAATTCTAAATAATATAGGTGATAAATTTATGATTTCGCAAATGGAAATTAAGGCGATTGAAAAAATGATCGGGCGAAGTTTAAAGGAACATAATTATACTATAGCCTGCGCTGAATCTTGTACAGGTGGACTTTTGACAAGCCGTCTTACTGATGTTCCGGGCAGTTCCGCTTATGTTAAAGGTGGAGTTGTTTCTTATAACAATGAAGTCAAGATAAAAATTTTAAATGTGAAGGCTGAGACGATTGAAAACTTTGAAGAAGTTTCAAATGAAGTTGCTTTAGAGATGGCTGAAGGCGTTAAAAATTTGATCGGCAGTGATCTCGGTGTTGGAATAACCGGACTTGCTGGACCGACGGGATCGACTGAAAAATCACCTGTTGGAACAGTTTGCATTGCGATCGCCGGACCTCGTGGAAATTTAGTTGAAACTCATAATTTGCTTGGAAATCGTCTTGAGATTAAATGGCAGGCAACTGAAGCGGCGATTATGATGATCCGTGAATATTTATCAGAGACTTTGAATTAAATTTTATCTATGAATTATTTTAAAATGAATGATCAAAATCATTTCTAATAAAAAAATTTTTTGAAAGGTGGTTTTATTAATGCCTATTGTTAAAACAAATTTGAAAGGTGTCTTTGTAATTGAGCCGAAAGTTTTCGGTGATGAACGCGGCTGGTTTATGGAAAGCTGGAATAAACAAAGATTTGATGCTGCAGTTCCGAACGTTGAATTTGTGCAAGATAATCATTCTTTTTCAGCGACGAAAGGTACTTTGCGTGGACTTCATTATCAGACTAATCCAATGTCACAGGCTAAACTCATTCGCTGCACAAAAGGATCAATTTTTGATGTTGCCGTTGACATTCGTAAAGGTTCACCGCAGTATGCAAAATGGACTAGTGTTATTCTTAGTGACGAGAATAAAAAACAGATTTTCATTCCTCAAGGTTTTGCACACGGCTTTTTGACGTTGACTGATGATGTTGAAGTGCAATATAAAGCTGATAATTATTATGCTCCACATAGTGATGGCAATATTCGTTGGGATGATCCGGACATTGGAATTGAGTGGCCTGCTGCTCCGGTGATTCTCTCTGATAAAGATAAAAATGCTCCGTTACTCAAAGAACGTGTTGAACGCAATGAATTAAATTTTATGTTTGATGAAGATATGAGAATTTGGAATATCTAAAAATAATTTTTTAATACGACAATGAAAATTAAAGATTGGGAAGATTTAACAATCGCTGACAATTTTATTTTTGGCAGGATTATGGAAGATTATCCGAATTTGTGCCGACATTTGCTCGAAGAGATATTGAAATTCAAAATTGATTCGCTTGTATATCTTGAACGTGAAAAGACGATTGAAACTCGACTTGAAAGCAAAGGCATTAGACTTGATGTCTTAGCTAAAACGCCTGACGGTAAAAAAATTTTCAATGTTGAAATGCAAGTTGCAGACGATGATGATCTGGCACGGCGAATGCGTTATTATCAAAGTACTATGGATAATGATTCGTTGGAAAAAGGTCAAATTTATCGTAAACTCAGTGATACTTATATCATATTTATTTGTCTCTTTGATTATTTTAAGCAAGGTCGGCACAAATATACTTTTCGTAATCGTTGTGACGAAGATACAAATTTAACGCTCAGTGATGGTGCAACGAAAATTGTATTAAATGTCTTCGGTAATATTGAAGACGTTGAAGGTGATTTATCAGCATTTTTGAATTATACCGCAGGAAAAAATTCTGATAATGAATTTGTAAAAGAGATTGACGCAAAAGTTAAATTAATGAAGAAATCGAAAAGGTGGCGAAATGATTATATGCGTTACCAACAAGATATTTTAGATATTGAAGATAGAGCTATTAATAAAGGCATTGAGATAGGTATTTTGAAAGGCATTGAACAAGGCATTGAACAAGGCATTGAACAAGGCATTGAACAAGGCATTGAACAGGGAAAAATTAAAGAACGTCGTAAAATGATTGAAAACTTGTTAGAAGTCGGGACACCGATTGAATTTATTATTAAGTCTACCGGATTGACTGAAGAAGAAATTTTGAAAACTATTCAAAAAAACAATTAAATCTCTGGAGAAAATCATATGCGTTACCAACAAGATATTTTAGATATTGAAGATAGAGCTATTAATAAAGGCATTGAGATAGGTATTTTGAAAGGCATTGAACAAGGTATCGAACAAGGTATCGAACAAGGTATTGAACAAGGAAAAATTAAAGAACGCCGTAAAATGATTGAAAACTTGTTAGAAGTTGGGACACCGATTGAATTTATTATTAAGTCTACCGGATTGACTGAAGAAGAAATTTTGAAAACTGTTCAAGAAAATAATTCAAAAGTCTGACTAAAAAAATTTTTGGAGAGTGATTTAATGAATATTGTAGTAACTGGCGGCGCAGGTTTCATCGGCAGTAATTTTGTTTATTATATGTTGGAGAATCATCCTGACGACAAAATAATTTGCTACGATAAGTTGACTTATGCCGGCAACCTTGAGACATTAGAGAAAGCGCAGTCGAATAAAAATTTTAAATTTATTAAAGGCGATATTTCTAATCGTGAAGAAGTCGAAAAACTTTTTATTGAAGAAAAGCCTGATGTTATCGTCAACTTTGCCGCTGAATCTCACGTTGATCGATCGATCGAAGAGCCGGAATTATTTTTGAAGACAAACATTATCGGAACAAGTATTTTGCTTGACGCTTGCAAAAAATTCGGTATCAAAAGATTTCATCAAGTTTCAACCGATGAAGTTTATGGTGATCTTCCGCTTGATCGTCCTGATCTCTTTTTCACTGAGAAAACTAATTTGCACACATCAAGCCCTTATTCAGCGTCGAAAGCCTCAGCCGATCTTTTAACTATGGCTTATGGTCGTACTTATAACATTCCGATTACTATTTCACGCTGTTCCAATAATTACGGTCCTTATCATTTTCCTGAGAAATTGATCCCGTTAATGATTATTAATGCACTCAACGATAAAAAATTGCCGGTTTATGGTGAAGGTCTCAACGTTCGTGATTGGCTTTATGTTGAAGATCATTGTTCAGCGATCGATCTGATTCTTCAAAATGGTAAAGTTGGTGAAGTTTACAATATTGGTGGACACAATGAAAGGTCTAATATTGAAGTTGTCGAAACGATTTTGCACATTCTCGGCAAGCCTGAAACTTTGATCGAACACGTAACCGATCGAAAAGGTCACGATCTGCGTTATGCGATCGATCCGACTAAGATTGAAGAAGAACTCGGCTGGACTCCGAAAACTTCATTTTCAGACGGAATTAGAAAGACGATCGACTGGTACTTAGAAAATAAATCTTGGTGGGAAAAAATTATCAGCGGCGAATATCAAAATTATTATGAAAGAATGTACAGTAATCGTTAATAATTAAATTTGGAGGAAACTTTATGAAGATTGTCCGAACTCTTGAAAACGGTTTAAATTTTTCTCATTCTTTAGCAGCAAGGCTCGATAGGAGCGGAGATTTTGTTGTTAAAAATGCAATTAAAAATTTTCTGACGGCTGATCCTATTCCAGATTTTTATACTATCGAGATCGAAACCTATAATAGGTGCAACAATATTTGTCCGTTTTGTCCAGTGAATAGAAATGATGATCCACGAAAACCCCATTTTATGGACGAAAATTTGTTTAATTCGATCATTGATCAACTTCATCATATGGATTATCGCGGTTATATAAGCCTGTTTTCAAATAACGAGCCGCTTTTGGATAAACGAATTTTTAGATTCATAGAAATCGCAAAAGAAAAATTGCCTAATGCAAAACACGCTTTGTTCACCAATGGTTTATTATTAGATGTTGAAAAATTTTTGCATCTTGTCAATCATTTAGACTTGCTGATAATTGATAATTACGATGATAATTTTAAATTGATACCGCCTATTCAAAAGATCGTTGATGCAAAACTTGAAGAAAATTGGAAATGCGATGTAACAATAAGTCTTCGTAAACAGCATCAGAAATTGAATACTCGTGGCGGAAATGCTCCTAATCGTAAGGAAGAAGAAAATTTGTATCACAGACATTCTTCTTGTAATTTGCCGTTCACTCAAATGATCGTTCGTCCTGATGGAACTATCGCAAAATGTTGTCAAGACCCTGTTGGTGCTATGACGCTTGGAGATCTGAAGACTCAAACTTTAAGAGAAATTTGGCGCGGAAAATTATATCAAGAATTTCGACGCGAGATTTTTAATAATGGTACAAGCCGAATTAAAGGCTGTGATGTCTGTGATATTTATGGTTTTTGCAATTACACGCCGAATTATATGAAAGTTGAATCAGTTAAACATTTTGCTAATGAGATTCGTTTGAGAAAAAATTTGAGCGAAGTTTATATTTTGAATACCGATCAAATGAGCAAAAATGTTTTTAATATGCTTGCAAATGAAGATGTCATTCCTGATGGCTATATTTCTATTTCTGAAAATAACGAGGGGGGGGGGGGGCATTACTTTACAAGAATGTTTGAGTAGACACGCTTTTATCGTAATTCCTACTCCTTATTATGATGACAAATTATTTGAATTTCTTCATTCAGTTGGTTACCAATGGGGAAAAGATTATATTACTTTCATTTGAAAAAATTTTATGGAGCTGAAAGTTTTTTATGGAAAAAATTTTTTGCTTGAGTTTTTTAATACTTCTAATAACAAATTCAATCTGTTCAGCGGCGACGATTGAAATTACTGATTCAAGATCAACGGCTGATTATTGGATCAACCGAAATGTAAACGGCGATAAAATTTTGCTGACACCTCAACAAATTAACATTCTCAATTCTCAAATGCTTGCTAAGGATAAATACGCCGCTGATCTTGCAAATTATCCTTTGATCGTTTCTGCTGATAAAGTCAACGCCTTGATCAAAAAAGCTGAAGGAAAATATTATCTTCAATCTGATAATGTCAGCGATAATGTAACTGTTCGTTATGCTGTGACGATTGATCGCGGCGATATTCGTTTGTTGCCTCAACGTTGGGACGGTTCTAATTATGACAGCTTGCAAGGTACGGCGATCGATCCTGCTGAAGCTGTTGCAGTTTTGATTGATAGCTCGGATAAAAAATTTGTCTTCGTTCAAAGTCGCAGTTACATAGGCTGGCTTGAGAGATCGAAAATTGCTTTTACTGATCGTGAAACGTGGCTGCATTACATTAAGCCGAAAGATTTTTTAGTTGTCACTGCAAACAAAAAAGCCGTCGAGATCAACGGCAAAAATATTTTATTTCAAATGGGCGCAGTAATTCCTATAATTGATCCTGATCTTTATGATGATGTTTGGAATATACTTTTGCCGACTTCAGTTAATGGTCAGCTTGTTGAAGTCACAAAAAAAATTGCAATGTATGACAACGATATTAACAAAGGTTTTTTGAGTTGCACTGAAAATAATTTTGTTCGTCAAGCGTTTAAATTTTTAGGTGACGTTTACGGTTGGGGCGGCTTGCAAGAAAGTGTTGATTGTTCCGCCTTCACTCAAAATATTTATCGTTCGATGGGAATCGAAATTCCACGTGATGCAGATCGTCAAGAAGGCGTTATGCCGATCGCTGCTGTATTCAATGATGTTACAACTGCTGAACGTTTTGACATTGTTAGACGTGCGCCGATCGGATCATTGCTCTTTAAACCTGGTCACGTTATGATGTATCTCGGCACTGACGATCAAAATAAGCCGTTGATCATTCACTCGGCAAGCAGTTATTTCAGCGGCGGTAATAAAATTTATATCAGAAAAGTTATTGTCTCTGATCTTCATTACAAGAATGGCGCAGGAATTGAAACAATTAACGGTTTAACCGGAATTGGATTTTACGGAAAGTGATCAAATGAAAAAATTTTTAATAACTATTTTATTGTTGGTGATCATTATGAGTAATTCAGCATTAGCAACGCCGCTTGATACTTCGATAATGTCAACGATCATTGCACATACTCAGACGGCGAAGAAAACGGATCAAATAATTTTAGTTGTCGATCACAATTTGAGTCTGTGGAATAAAACTGCAAACGGCTGGCAAATTGATTTTGAAACTTATTGCGGTTATGGCAAAAATAATTTTTCAAGCGATCGACACGCCGGTGATAAGACGACACCGATCGGATCATTTCCTATTCTTTACGCTTTTGGTTTAATTGATAAGCCTGATACTTCAATGACTTACAAAAAGATCACGCCGAAATCTTATTTATCCGGTGAGGCTAAGACTTACAATCAATGGATCGAAAGTGATGAATATATTGACGGCGAGCATTTGATCGATTATTATCAATATAAATATGCAATGAATATCGGTTTTAATATTGATCCTGTTGTCTATGGACGCGGCGCAGCGATCTTTCTGCATTGCAAAAGTCATAATCGTTGGTGGACTGCCGGTTGTGTCAGCGTTGTTGAAGAAGATATGATTAAACTCTTTCAAAAATGTCACGACGGTGTTTATATGATCATTGTACCAAATGCAGAAGAAATTAGTAGTTTTTAATGCAGAATTAAGAATTTTTTAGTGGAGAAATTTAATGTTAATTAATGATTTTGATTATGAATTGCCGGAAGAATTGATAGCGCAGAAACCGATCGAACCTAGAAATTTTTCACGGTTGATGGTGCTTGATCCGATCAACGAAACGATCGAGCATCATCATTTTTTTGACTTAAAAAATTTTTTAGTTGAAGGCGATACTTTGATCTTCAATGATACACGAGTGATCCCGGCAAGGTTGATCGGTCATCGTGAGACAGGTGCAAGAGTTGAAATTTTTTTGTTGCGTCGAATTGATAAAGATCGTTGGGAAACTTTAGTTAAGCCCGGCAAGAAAGCGATCAAAGGCAACAAAATTATTTTTAGTGATGAATTGTCTTGTGAGATTGTCGATCATACTGACTTCGGCGGACGAATTGTCGAATTTCATTACAATGGAATTTTTGAAGAGATTCTTGATCGACTCGGTGAAACTCCTCTGCCGCCTTACATTCACGAAAAATTATCTGACGCTGAACGCTATCAGACGGTTTACAATCGTGAACGTGGATCAGCTGCCGCACCGACTGCCGGTCTTCATTTCACTAAAGATCAAATGACTGATCTGCAAAATTCCGGGATCAATCTCGGCTTTGTTACTCTTCATGTTGGTCTCGGTACTTTTCGCCCGGTTAATGTCGATAACATTGAAGAGCATCAAATGCACGAAGAATATTTTTCAATTTCACAAGCAACCGTTGATCTGATCAATCAGACAAAAAAAAATAATCGTCGAGTGATCGCTGTTGGTACAACTTCAATCCGAACGCTTGAATCAGCGGTCGTTGATGGTAAGTTGCAAGCGATGAGTTCCTCAACGAAAATTTTTATTTATCCCGGTTATGAATTTAAAATTGTCGACGCGATCATTACTAATTTTCATTTGCCTAAGTCGACGTTGATAATGTTGATCTCTGCCTTCGCCGGAAGAGAATTTATTTTGAAAGCATACAATGAGGCTGTCAAGAAGCGTTATAGATTTTTTTCTTTCGGTGATGCAATGTTGATCACTCGAAAAATTTTTATTGACGAATGAATTTATTGTGATATAATCTTTTTTGACACTACAAATTGGTAGGCGGTCGATTCTTAGCCTCAGAAATGAGGTGATTGTATGGACAAGATTTTCGTTATGATCGTTGTGATCATTATCGTGCTTGTTCTTACAAGCGGAAACGCCGCCTAGTCTCCCAACTAGACGGCTTATCTAGTTAAGTCCTTAATGACATCGCTGTTTAATTATCCTACGAGGCTGACCGTTTGTCAAAGTGTCCGAAAGCGTTCTGTTTCCTCAGGACGCTTTTGGTATTTCGATTATATCATTTCTAACAACTTTGTCAATCGAAAAATTTTTATTGACGAATGATTTTTTCGTGATATAATTCTTTTGACACTTAGAAACGACAGGCGGTTTTAATCCTAGCCCCAGATTTGGGGTGATATTATGAGCAAATTGTTTGTTGTGATCATCACGATCATCATCATTCTTTGGCTCACAAGTGGAACAGCCGCCTAAGCTACCACACTAGGCGACTGCAAAACTTCTAATTTTTTCAATTAAGCATCTTCTAAGGGGCTGAAATCGTTTGTCAAAGTGTCCGAAAGCGTTCTGTTATCAGCAGGACGCTTTTGTTATTTCGATTATATCATTTCTAACAACTTTGTCAATCGAAAAATTTTTATTGACGAAT
>JAFUZV010000135.1 GCA_017476425.1 Selenomonadaceae bacterium | reverse complement strand
AAGAATGTAGACATCAACACATTTCATAAACGGATCAACAATCCAATATTCTTTTACTCCATATTTTTCATAAGCAAAAAATTTTTCATTTTTATCTTTGCGAACTGTCGATTTTGAAATAATTTCAACAACTAGATCCGGTACTCCATGAATTGCATCATCTTTTACAATATTAGGATCACAGACAATCATAATATCCGGGACAAAATTATCTTCTTCACTAAGATAAACATCTTCCTCAAGAATTGCCTCACAAGTTTTACCGTCAAGATAGCGATCAAATATTCCTACAATATTACTACTAATTCTTTGGTGATTAACAGACGGACGAGCCATCATATAAAATTCACCGTTAATAATTTCGTAATCTTCACGTTCTCTTTGATATGCAAATTCAGCACTCATAATAACACCTCATTTAACACGCTTGAAAATATCCTTAACATTAACTACGAAATCATCATACAGCGACACTTTTATTTCAGTGCAAGTTTCATTCTTAGCTTTTTCAGTGAGAAGACTAAATTCTTTATCAGTGTAAAATTGATAATGACCGCCATCTGTAAATTTTCCGGATTTAAGAATGTAGACATCAACACATTTCATAAACGGATCAACAATCCAATATTCCTTAACGCCGTATTTTTCATAAGCAAATAATTTTTCATTCTTATCTTTACGAACTGTCGATTTTGAAATAATCTCAACGACAAGATCAGGCGTACCATTAATAAAATTTTCTTCGATAATCTCAGGATCACAAACAATAATTTCATCAGGGATATAATGATCTTTTTCGCTTAAATGAATGCTCGTTTGATTAAACGGTTCACATTTTTTGCCATTAAGATAATTTTTAAAAATAGTATCAATATCGCTATTAATTCTACTATGATTAATACTAGGGCTAGCCATCATACGAGTTTCACCATTGATAATTTCGTAGCGTTCATAATCAGATTGATATGCAAATTCAGTACTCATCTTTCAACACCTCACAATTACAAATTATGCCGGTGTATTTTCCTCATCATCTGGATCATCATCGTCATTTGGTTTATTGACGTTGAGTTGCTTAAGTTCAAGAAGACCTTTTGCATCAAGCGGTTCAATTTTCGGCGTTTCACCGTCATTAATACAAGCCGCAGTTATAACAACTTTTCTCGGCTCATCAGTTTTAGGAATATCAAACATAACGTCAAGCATTGTATCTTCAATAATACCTTTGAGACTTCGAGCACCGGTTTTACGTTCGATCGCTTTTTTAGCAACCGCTCTTAGTGCATCTTCTGCAAATTCAAGTTTAACGTTATCCATTGCAAGAAGTTTTTCATACTGCTTGACAGGTGCATTCTTAGGTTCAGTTAAAATTCTTAACAATGAATCTTCGTCAAGCGTTTCAAGTGTACAGATAACCGGCAAACGTCCGATAATTTCCGGGATAATTCCATATTTCATTAAATCTTCCGGGCGAACTTGATGGATCAATTCGTCATAGCGTTTTGATTCGTCTTCATTACTTTGAATTTCAGCACCAAAACCCATACTTGAGGCACTTTTTTTAACACGTCTTGCAACGATCTTTTCAATACCTACGAAAGCACCGCCAACAATAAATAAAATATTTCTTGTGTTGACTTTGATTGTTGGAGCCTCCGGGTGTTTACGTTGACCACGTGCAGTAAATTCAACAACACTGCCTTCAAGCATTTTCAAAAGTCCTTGTTGAACGCCTTCGTGTCCGGGATCAGCAGTGATTGAATTATTTTCACCGGATTTTCTAGCGATCTTATCGAACTCATCAAGGTAAATTATTCCGTGTTCCGTCTTCTCAATGTCTTTACCTGCGGCGTAATAAAGATTTCTCACGGCAACTTCAACATCAGCACCAACAAAACCGGCTTCAGTTAAACTTGATGCGTCCGTTACAGCAAATGGAATATCTAAAAGTCTTGAAAGGTGTGACAATAAAGCAGTCTTACCACAACCAGTTGGACCCATTATGATCACGTTTGATTTATCTAATTCATCTTCGCCGCTGTCGTGCTCATAATCATAAAGCATTCTTTTATAATGATTGTAAGCCGCGACGGACAAAATTTTTTTCGCTCGTTCTTGCTTAATGATAAATTCGTCAAGATATTCTTTGATAACGTGCGGCTTATTCTTCTTCAACACTTTACTAAGTTGAGATGCAAAGCCGTGTTTATGTTGCTGTTGAGTTTCAACGGCTTGACCTTTTATCTGATCGTGCTCGTCAAGGAATCGATTAACCTCACGAATACAATTTTTACATATTGCAAAGCCTGTATTAGGATCAAAGATCGGAATGTCGTATTGATCGTGGACTTTAATTTTTCTTCTGCAAAGACTGCATCTAACTTCTTGAATAGGCATAAAAATTTTCACCTCTGAATTAATTTTACAATTTGCATTATAAAACGATCAAGAGAAATGAGCAATATTTTTTTTGAATTTGAAATAAAATAAAAAACGATCACGAATGCGATCGCTTTTAAAAAAATTTTTTCGTTGATAAATTATTGTTCAGGTTGTTCAGCTTGTTCTAAAAATTGACGTTGACGATCTGAAGGTACGATCACCTGTCGTTGAGTTCCTTCATATAATAATTGTGTTATCTGCGCCGCTAAACTTGCATCCATTTTCGCTAAAATTTTTCCGGCGGATTCTTCGTCCATCTTCTGCAAGATCAAAACTGCTGTATCAGTGTCAACATAACCTAAAGCCTGCGCCGCCTCTTCAGCTTTCATATTTCCATAAATTCTTGCTAATTTTGAAACACGCTTTTTTTCAGCCGCTTCACGTTCTTTAGTCATTCTTTCAATATCGTGCTGTGAAAGTTTAACGTCTTTTGACTTCTTCGGATCACTTTTATTAGGATCAACTTTCGCTGATGGATTATTTTGTTGATTCGCTTGATTGCTGACAACTTCTATTGATTCTTTGTCAGTTTCTTCCGGCTCTTCTTCCTCAACGTAACCTTCAGGCTTTTCAAAGTATTCACCAACTACAGGCAATTTCCAGAGTTTTAAAACCTCATTCACTTTTTGAGTCTGTTCAGTGTCAATCAGTTGAAAGTAAACGCCGGCGGCAAATCCACCGACAACAAGAATCACTAGCAGCAACAAGAATAGAAAAAATTTTACAATTTTCCCTATAAAGCCGCCTTTTTTACTCGCCATTATCTCACCTATTTCAATTTTTTATGTTTATGTTTTATTCAACGCTTTTCATATTCTTCAAATGTTAAAAGTTTATCGCGATAATATTCATATTGTTTCTTTCGGAGCGTAAGCTCTGCTGTAAGCTCTGCTGTAAGCTCTGTGAATGTATCTAATATATATACTATTTCTTTTTGAATGGGTAGCGGCGGCACAGGAATTAAAATTTTATTCCAATTTGCAAAATCAAATCTAAATCTTGCGCCTTCTTCGGTAAAGTTATTTATTTTAAGAATTGTACTTGAAGTCTGTAAAAAGTATAAGAAAAATTTCGGCAAGAAAATATTTTCATCAATAGAAAAAATTGTGTACATTGGACTTAATAAACCGTCCGGCTTATCAAACAAACAATTTATTGAACCAATATTCAAACGCGCCGGATTATAAGCAAACATATTTTTTCTGATGATGTTATAGTTTGAAGTATCTTCACTATAAATTTGATAATTTGCCCGCTTGTCAGAAGTAGTTTCTTTCCAATATTCAAGCGATGGAATAATTCCTAAATCTTTGCTGATTGTGTAGACCAATTCAACAGATTTATCATTTTTAGCCTTAACAGAATATTTTTTTATAACTTCGCCTACTTTTTTAAATTCCACGCCGTGCGGACAAAGTT
>JAFUZV010000134.1 GCA_017476425.1 Selenomonadaceae bacterium | reverse complement strand
TGTAGACTTCTGAATATTAGATTGTTGAAGATTTTCAAAAAGCCAGTTACCTGCAACATCTTTAGCACGGAATTTAATATTTCTCATCCTTCAAGTTCCTTTTTGAGTTCCATAGTTTTAATTAAGACTTTCAAGACAACATTTTCAGTAGTATTATTTTTTTCGGCGATATTTTGAATAATATCAGCTAACAAGATACTTAATTCAGCAACGCCGCCATTAGTAATAACACCTGTAGAAATATAATCATTAAGAGGCATATAGACAGCGGCAATACCTTTGAAGTTGAATTGATCGGCGAAATGTTGAAAGTTGATCATAAAATCATTTTCATTGAATGAAGTTGCACGATCTGAAAACATAATGCCACCTCTTTAATCATCAATAAAAGAATTAGAATATTTCATACGCTTGACAAGTGCATTTTGCAGACCGTCAAGCGTTTTCCATTTGAGATTAACCATATCAGTGGCGCAAAGCAAAGCAATATCATAATCAATTTGATAAACAGCGGCGATAGATTGAGCGAGTTCACCGATAGCAAAAATATCTTTCGACGTAGGGACGCAGACGTGATCGCCGACTTTGATAGTACGCATAAAGGTGTCGAAAGTATAATCATCACCGACCGGCTGACGTTTAACGAAAGAATAAAATCCGAATTTACGAATAGAAGGGATAACATCGTGAGTGATCCAACGCTTGAATTGTTTAGCAGAAGGTTTACGGCTTCCAAGAATCAAAGTATAAAGACCAGACTCATTAACAACGTTATAGCTACGTTTTTGAGTTACGCCATTTGAGCTGGTGTCATTTAAAATGACATCAGCTTTTTCATCATCGTCAAGACGTGTTAATGCTTGTCTTGCATTACCGAGATCAAGTGCACTGCAAACATCATTAGCAACAAAGAAAAGTTCACCATTTTGCATAATGACACGAATATTAGCACCGATGGTTTCATTAGTGAAAATCTGCAAAGCGTTTTGAATAGTAGTATCCATAAGTGAAAGCCTCCTATGTTAAATAAAAATAAAATGAATACCGACAAGGGGTGTCGGTTGAAACGACATCCTTTACATAAGGGTGTCATTTAAAATGACATCCTTTTCATTGTTGTCAGAATTTTGTTTGAGAATATTCATATCAATATTGAGAACAGCGGCTAATTTTGAGAAAACTTTTAAACTAGGATCACATCTGCCGCGTTCAATATCAGAGTAATAAGGTTGTTTAATATTTGCTTTTTCTGCAATCTCTTTTTGAGATAATTTAGCTTCTATTCTTTTTGATTTTAAAATTTCAGTTAAAATTTTCATTTCATCACCTCGAAAAATAAAAATCAATATTTACGATAATTTTATATTTAAATATTTGATATGTCAATAGGTATTTACGATAATTTTTGCTATAATGTAATTATAGGTAATACCTATAATTTAAAAAATGGAGGTGTAAAAAATGATAGACGTAGGTGAGAAAATCAAAAAAGCTCGTAAAGCTGCCGGACTTACTCAACTTGAACTAGCAAGAAAAATCAATATGTCACAATCTTATATTGCTGATATGGAAAGAAGTCGCCACAATCCGAGTTTAGCGGCTTTACAGTTAATCGCTAATGCATTGCAAGTTGACATAGCAGAATTTGTAAGTAATAGCAGTGAAATTCAAGAAACAGGAATAACAAATGATGAAGTTTATCTGCTTCAGCTTTATCGTAGCTTAAATGCTGACGACAAAGCATTAACAGTAGCAATGATGAGTAAATTAGTACCGCCCAAAACAAGATACTCTACGTCGACTTCAAGTCCAATAATAAGGACACGTAAAATAGCGATGGGCGGATAGCGGGAGGGCAAATTATGAATAAAGTATATGAAATAGAAAATGAAAGTGTCGAAAATTATATAGTTACATTTAATGATGAAAACGGAATAATAAAAGCTAGTTGTACTTGCCCAGCCGGACAACATTGTACGTTATGCAAACACGTTATAAAATATATGTTAGAAGATAATGAAATAGCAGAATCATTAAAAGAATATGGATTAATGAAAGTATACAATGAATATATAGAAACGAATGAAAAAGCAGATAAGTTAAAAGAAGAGGCAAAAAAAATAAAGAAAAAATTTGCAAGATTGTTATTAGGAAATTATCGTGATAAGAAAAATTAAGGTGTAGAAATGAAGAAAATAATTTTGTCAGCAGTCCTATTAACGGCGATATTAACGGGTTGTGGGAATGAAACAACAGAAAAAGTTCAGGAAAATCAGCAAATTGAACAAAAAGCAGAAGTAAAAAAATATGGAATAGGACAATATAAAGTTAGTGAAGATATACCAGCTGGTGAGTATATAGCTGTTGGTGAAGGTTATTTAGAATTAATGCCGGATTCAACAGGAGATATTAACAAAATAATTTTTAATGACAATTTTAAAAATCGAATATATGTTACAGTTAGAGATGGTGAATATATAAAATTAACAGGGAATGTTCAATTATATTCAATAAAAGACGCGCCAAAGGTAGAAATAAAAGAAGATACGATAACAGACGGACAATATAAGATCGGATTTGATATACCTGCAGGAGAATATAATATCAAATTAAAAGAAAACGGATATTTGGAAGTAACAAAAAATAGCCACGATGGAATAAAAAATAATAATTTAATAACGAATCAATTTACAAATCAGCCGACTAATAAATATGTTACAGTTTTTGATGGACAATATTTAAAACTCAAAAATGCAGAAGTTAATTTAAAAAATGTAAAAAGGGTAGCAACAGAAGAAAACAAAATTTCTACACCGGCGCAAAATACGCCAAAAATATTAGATTTAGGATTATCACCATTTGCATTTAGTCAACAATTTAATCAAAATTCACAATCAATAGCACCGGAAATAGGATTTTATGTAAATGAGCCGCAAATACAAATCGGTGAAAAGCAAAATGTATTTCAATACAACTTTACAGGAAATTTAGGAATGCTGGGAATAGTAGATAAATCAAATGGAAATGTGAAAGAAATAATGATAATTTCAACACCTAAGACAGCTGACGATATTTTAGGCGGCGTTTTGCTTTATGGAATATCAATAATGACAGTAAGTCCGCAATTAACAGTTGATCAAAGAAGTACAATATTAAATGAATTGCAATTATCTAATCCGGAAAGTACAGATTTTCTTCATTTAGATCGAAAAATAACATATGGGAATTATATTTATAGTGCAAAATTTGTACAAAATATAGGTTTACGTTATTCAATAAGTCCGAAAGATTTAAATTGAGGTGAAAAGAATGAATAATTTTGAAAAATTTATGTCGACTCACGGCGAAAAACTTTATGACATAGCCAAAAAAAATACAAAATATAATTCAAGTGGACACGCTATCATAAGTAAAACAGACGAATGGTTAGACGAGCCGGAATGGCAAGCAAAACAACAAGAGGTAAAAAGCAATGAAGAATATAAAATCGCAGGAAATATGGCTGGCGCAATTCCCACTTGAAGAAGACGAAAGCCAAATAATAAAACGACCTATATTAGTGATAGACGCAAAAGAAGAAAAATGTTTAGTAGTAAAGATAACGAAACATAATCCGCGCCAAAATGATAAATTTGACATTGAAATAGAAGAATGGCAAGAGGCAAATTTAAATTTCACTTCGACAGCAAGAGTATCAAAGTTAAAAGTCTTGTTGAAAGAAGATTTAATACATAAGATCGGAAAAATTCAGCAAAAAGACTGGAATAAAATTACACAAAAGATTGAAGAATTTTAT
>JAFUZV010000133.1 GCA_017476425.1 Selenomonadaceae bacterium | reverse complement strand
ATCTCAAGAAAAAAATTCTCACGTCCAAAAATCGCAATGTAATTTTTAATCATTTCTTCGTCAGTATCACCAAAAAGTAAAATCAATCCTTCGTGATACTTGCGAAGAATTTTTTTATCGATTTTATAATTGATATTCGACAATGAAACGATTTTAAGGAGATTTTGATAGCCTTGAATATTTTCAGCAAGAAGAACAAGCCGATCGATCTCACAGCCTATGATCGGCTTAATTTTATGTCTCTTCGCCATTTTATAAAAATTTATTGCGCCGTACAAATTATTTCGATCGGTTATCGCTATTGCTTTCATTCCGAACTCTTTAGCCTTGTTGATCAATTCGTCAATTCGACATAAACCATTAAGCAGACTGTATTCTGTATGAACGTGAAGATGAACAAAATCGCCGTTGATGATAAACATTCCTTTCAAAAAAATTTTTTAGAAATTATATCACATTGTAAAAATTTTTCTTCAAGCATTCGAGTTGACTAGAGAAAAAATTTTTCTTTTCTGTTATAATGAATTAACTTGAATGCAGAGGAGATTAATCGCCGTGTTGAATTTGAATAGCAATTTGACAAAAGAATCAATGTTTAAAATTATTTCGCTTGCATTATTTTTAGCTTTTGCCTGTTATTGTGTCTACTATGAATTAGATACAAGATTGAAAGCCTCACTTGAAGAATCGGTTGCACTTCAAGGTCAAACGATTGCTTTCGGGATTAATAAACAATTTGAAGAGGAATTTAAAAAATTAGAATCTTGTGCAATACTCGCTGAAAAAGGTGAAATTTCTTTTGAAAATCTGATTGAATTGTCATTAGTTAAAACTAGCGGCGAATCAATGGGAATATTGACACAAGACGGTGAATTAATTGTTGGTACAAATATACCTGGTGAAGAATTGCAATTTTTTCAAAATGTTTTCAAAGGTGAAAGAGTTATAAAATATCATACAGATTTTGGATTAATATTTGCAATTCCGATCAAGATTGATGATCAAATTTGTTTACTTTACGATCGTTTTGATGATGATTTAATTCGTAAAAAATTTAGTGCGATCAGTTATAACGGCGCAGGAGTTTTAATATTTATAAACGGCGATGCTTACGATGAAATGATGATTTTGGCAACTAATAATGAGCTTACGCTCGGACCTACTGAAATGCGTGAAGGCTGGGATACTCTCCGAAAAAAATATGATAAAAGTACTCCTCATTCTGCCTCAATTTATCACGATTATAAAGGCAAAAGTTATTTTTTACACGCAACTGAAGTATCTTCAACTTATAATATAGCTATTAGCGGTTATGTTCCTTGGAAAGCCGTTGCAGTTGGAATTGATTATATTTATATGATTATGTTCGTTAATTTCGTTGTCGTCTGCTTAATGTTAATGTTCGGTGTCAGGTATATGATCAAAAAGCATGAGGCTGAAAAACTTGCAAAGGAAAAAGTTTTAGCGGACAGTGCGAATCAAGCGAAGAGTGAATTTTTATCGAATATGAGCCACGAGATCAGAACGCCGATCAATGCTATTATGGGTATGAATGAAATGGTTATCCGTGAGAGTAAAGATCAAAATATCCTTGAGTACTCTGAAAATCTTCAAAATGCTGCAAGGACATTATTAGGTTTAGTGAATGATATTTTGGATTTTTCAAAGATCGAAGCGGGCAAAATGGAAATTATTCCCGTTGAATATCATATTTCATCAATGTTAAATGATCTTGTACATATGATTCAAAATCGAGCTGAGAAGAAGAAATTAGAATTTCGGATTAATGTTTCTAAAAATATGCCTAGTGTCCTTTTCGGTGACGAAATCAGAATTAAGCAGGTTATCACGAACATTTTAACTAATGCTGTTAAATATACTAAAGAAGGCAGCGTTACATTAAATGTTACGATGCAACCGATCGACGACGAAAAAATTTATCTTTGTGTGAGTGTGCAAGATACCGGCATTGGAATTAAGAAAGAAGACATAAAAAAATTGTTCAGTGCGTTTGAAAGAATCGAAGAGGAACGCAATAGAACAATCGAAGGCACCGGACTCGGAATGAATATCACGCAGAAATTATTATCATTGATGAATAGTCATTTAGTTGTTGAATCTGTTTATGGTAAAGGATCAACATTTTCATTTCAAGTTGAACAAAAGATTATGAATGCTGAACCGATCGGCGATTTTCAAGAGGATTATAAAAAATCACTTAATCAACACAAAGAATATCACGAATTATTCACTGCGCCGGACGCTGAAATTTTAGTCGTTGATGATACCGTGATGAATTTGACAGTCATTAAAGGACTTCTCAAGCAAACGAAGATCAAAATTGATACTGCATTGAATGGACCGGATTGTTTAACACTTGCCGCAAAAAATAAATACGATATAATTTTTCTTGATCACAGAATGCCGGGTATGGACGGAATAGAAACATTATCTGCGATGAAGAAGATCAAAAATAATATCAATCAGTCAACGCCGGTGATCTCATTGACGGCGAATGCCTTAAGCGGAGCGAAGGAAAAATATTTATCAGTAGGCTTTCAAGATTATTTGACTAAACCGATCAACGCAACGGCACTTGAAAATTTGATCAAAAAATATCTTTCACCGGAAAAGATCAAAGCCGCTGAGGAATCCACTGATCAAAATGATTCTGAATTAATAACTTTGCCTGAATGGTTGACGAAGATCGAAGGGCTCGACACTAATGAAGGCGTTAAACATTGTGGCAGCGTTGAGGCTTATCTTGATGCTTTAACGGTTTTTACTGAGTCAATAACAACGGTGGCTGATTCGATCGAAGGATATTATAAAGCAGAAGATTGGAAGAATTATACAACGAAAGTCCACGCTTTAAAGTCGACGGCTAAAGTTATCGGCGCAGCTGAACTTTCCGAGAAAGCAAGACGACTTGAAGATGCTGGAAATTCCGGCTACTTCAATGAAATTAATCAAGATACTGAGCCACTTTTAAAATTGTATCGATCATATTTAGAAAAATTATCGTCATTGATTCAGAAAGATGATCAGACTGATGATAAACCATTGATAACAGATTACGATCTTAATGAGGCGTTCGAGGCAATGAAAGAATTTGCAATGTCATTCGATTACGATTCAATGACATTTGTTATCGATTCGTTAAAAGAATATCGTTTGCCGGAGGACAAAGAAAAAATTTATTATAAGATCAAAACTGCATTAACAAATCTTGATTGGGAAAAGATCAACGAGATTTTGAAAAATGAAATATAGAATTTTATTTTTTGAAATTAGGTAATAGAAGTGTTAGAAATTTTTTCAAAGCGTCGACTGCTAAGATTAAGATTATCGATCGAAGGACTCATTGTCGGAATTTTTACCGGCATAATAATTTCAGCGTTCAGATTTTTAATCGACGAAGCAGACATTTACAGACCGAAATTTTTTGAAATTTTGAAGACGCAAGATCAATTATCGTTATGGCTTGCAATGATCATTCTGATAATTTTCACTGCCTGCATTTTGTCGACGCTGATTAAAATTGATAAACAAATTGCCGGATCAGGCGTTCCACAGATCAAAGGCATTATTCAAAATAAATTACAAATGTTTCGTCCATTACGATTAGTAATTTTGAAATTTTTTGCCTCAACACTTGCAATTAGTGTCGGTATGTCGTTAGGTCGTGCAGGTTTAAGCGTTCAATTTGGAGCTTGCATTGGAAATTTTTTTAATAATTTGATCGGGCGGCGACATCAACATATTTCTAACGAAGACACTTTTGAAAGCAAATATTTATTAATCGCCGGAGCCGGTGCCGGGCTTGCCGCTATTTTCAATGCACCGCTTGCCGGTGTTATCTTTTGCGTTGAGGAACTTCAGAAAAAATTTTCGCCGGAACTTTTGATCGTCTCAATGACTGCCGCTGTTTCATCTTCTGCCGTCGTTGAATTTGTCTTTGGAATTAAGCCGGTATTTGAAACGATCACACCAACGGTCTCAAATTTACCATTGATTTCAACTTTACCAACTTTTGAAATGCTGTCAACTATGCCGCCGTTGAAATTATTAATTTGCTTGATAATTCTCGGATCATTCGTCGGCTTTTTAGGATCATTCTTTACAAAAATGTTGATCTTTTCACTAAATTTTTATGACAAAATAAAAATCAACGGCACAAAAAAATTTTTAATACCGTTGATTTTGATCATTCCGATCGGCTTGATTCTGCCTGAAATTCTCGGCTGTGGAAATATTTTAGTCGACAAACTTTTAAGCAAAAATTTTTCAATCGAATTGCTGATAATTTTATTCGTCAGCAAATTTATTTTTACAATGATTTGTTTCGGAACAAATGCACCTGGTGGAATTTTTTTGCCGCTGTTAGTTCTTGGAGCACTCAGCGGAAATATTTTTGCAAGTTTAGGAATTGCCGCTGAAATTTTTAACGTTGAATGGCTTGCAATGTTCATTATCTTTGCAATGGCGGCTTATTTCGCAGCAGTCGTTAAAGCTCCGATCACCGGCAGTATTTTAATAATGGAACTCACCGGAAATTTTTATCATCTGCTTGCATTAATGATCGTTAGTCACGTTGCATTTTTGATCTCTGATCTCTGCGGTGGCAAGCCTGCTTATTCTGCACTTCTTGAACGACAATTAAAACATTCAATTACTTCAAAAAATGATTGTAAGCGATCAAGCCTATAACGCCCGGCACTCCGAAAATTCCGGCGATCAGACTATTAATCAAAGTTATTTTCAATGAAACTATACCGATCCAGTTAATGAAATAAAGCATTGCTGCGCCGAACACGGCATTAATAATCAACTTGAAAAGCAGTTGAAAAGGCAACGTCAAGAGATTAACAATCGTAACTAAAATAATTATTCCAATCACGACGCCAATAATTCCTTGAATCGTTTCCATATTCATTCCAAAATTCATAATAAAGAATCAATCCTCCAAAATAATTTATCAAGCATTAACTAACTGATAACAATACGATTTTCAATCGCTTTTGCAATGGTTAAACTGTCCGTGCTTGAAAAATCAGTTCCGAGCGGCAAGCCGCGAGCAAGTTTAGTAACTTTGATCCCGGAAGGACTTAAAAGACGCGATATGAAAAGTGCCGTTGCATCACCTTCAACTGTCGGTTCAAAAGCAATAATAATTTCTTTTATCGATTCGTCACCGACTCTTTGAATCAACTCACGAAGTTTAATATTCTCTTGAGTGATACCGGCAAGCGGCGAAATTAAACCGTTAGTAACGTGATACTTTCCTTTATAAAATCCGGCACGTTCGATCGCGTCAAGGTCTTTAGAATCTTTAACGACGCAGATTGTTGATTTATCACGCTGATGAGAAGCACAAATGTCGCAAATATCCTTATCGCTGTCAATCGTGTTAAAACAAATTGCACATTCTTTTGTATTGACTTTGATATTTCGGATCGTTTCTGCGAGATGTTCCACGTCTGCATCTTTCATATTAACGATATGATAAGCAAGCCGCGTTGCAGTTTTATATCCAACGCCCGGCAACTTAGTCAATGATTCAACTAGTGCCGTCATTGCTTTTGAACTCATTTTATTTACCGAAAAGCCCGGAAAGTCCCGGAATGCCATCAAGTGCCGGCATTGCTAAAGCATTCATCTTGTCAGAAATTTTCTTTTCAATTTCAGCATTCGCAGAATTGATTGCACTCATAACTAAATCTTGAATTGCCTCAACGTCGCCATCTTTGACAAGTTCAGGATCAATTTTGATCTCTTTGACATTCTTTTCACCGTCGACGGTTACAGTTACCATATTTCCGCCAACTGAAACCGTTGCAGTCTCAGCTTTCAATTTCTCTTGACTTGCTTTAAAAGTTTTTTCAAGCTCCTGCGCTTTCTTCAAAAGATCGTTCATGTTAATTTTCGGTGGCTGTGCCATTATTCATTTCTCCTCACATTAAAATTTTTTTTATTTATTAATTGGTAAATATTGTAGATTTTCTATTTTAACTTGAAAAATTTCCATCATCTTGATCAAAAATTCTCGATCTTCAAGTGGCATTTGATTTATTCTTGCAGTCGTACAATTCGGCATCGAATCATCTTCAACTGAAAAATTCGACGAAGTTTTATTAGTATCACTGTCATTATATTCAACGATTTCGATTTTGATATTTCGTTGAATATTTTTTTTGATCGTCTCTTCAATCTCGCTAATGTATTCATTCAACGTATAAGATATAGTACCTTTTTTCATCTGAACAGTAATAACGTTAGAATCAAAGTCGATCACTTCAGCAAATTTCATACAACCGGATATTTCAATTTTATCATTCTGATCAAAAAATTCTTTCGTTTCGTCGAAAATTTTTTTACCTTCTGCTAGTAATTCTTCTTTGTCAACTTCATTTTCAACATTTTCAACGCTTTCAATAGTAGAATTATTTTTAACTAGTCTTAAATCCGGCGGCGAATCAAAATTTTGATCGTCAAAAGCCTCATCAAAAATTTCTTCGTCGTAACTATTCAAAATTTCTTCATCAAGCACCGGATCATTATCATCAAAAACATTTTCAATTTCGTTTTCAATAATTTGATCTTTGTGTTCTTTGAAATTCAAAATTTTATCTTTAACAGGACGTTTCGGCGGTGGTGATGGTTGAAAATCGTTATAATCAAAATCATCTTTGACGACAATCGGCGCAGGTTTTGAGGCAAATTTAAATAGTGCTGTCTCCAAAATAACTTCCGGAATGCCGGAACCTTGCATTTCAATAACGGACTTTCTAAGCTGTTCGATCATTTCGTTATAAATTGCAAGTTCCGCTGATTGACTATTATTAATCATTGCAACGTCATCACGCAACCTGGTTATAAGTGATTCAGCGATATTCGCCGCCGTCAAGCCGGATTTAAAAGCCTTCGCCGTACTGATTATAATGTTTCGTCGATCTTTCGTCTTTGCCGCCTCAATGATCTCATCAAGATCAGAATCAGAGACAAGTCCTAAAGTATCGTCAACAAGTTCCATCGTCAACAAATTAGAATCAGTCATTGAATAGCATTGATCGAAGAGAGTCAAAGCATCACGCATTGAACCTTTAGCAAGTCGAGCGATCTTTTTGACGGCGTGATCTTCAACTTCAAAATTTAAACCTTTTGCAAGGTGAATTATATGATTAGCAATAATATCTTGTGGTATAAGTTTAAAATTCAAAATCTGACAACGTGATCGGATCGTTTGAGGCACTTTGTTAAATTCAGTTGTCGCAAGGAAAAATATCACATTAGGCGGCGGCTCTTCAATCAATTTCAAAATCGAATTGACGGCCTCAAATGACAACATATGAACTTCGTCGATTATATAAGTTTTATATCTTGATTGAAGTGGTGCAAGATACGCCGTCGAAAGCAAGCGGCTTATATCCTCAACAGAACGATTAGACGCGGCATCAAATTCTATATTGTCCGGCGAACTTTTAAAAGTCTTGCAAGATTCACATTCATTGCAAGGTATCTTATCAGCAGGCAAAATTTTTTGATTTTCTTTTGCGTCGTGAACAGTATCACAGTTGATCGCTCTAGCTAAAATTCTTGCAGTTGAGGTTTTACCGGTGCCACGAGTACCGACTAATAAATAAGCGTGTGAAAGTCGATCTTGATTTAAAGCTCGTGCTAAAGATTTGCTAATGTGTTCTTGACCAACAAGCTGAGCAAGATTTTTCGGACGAGCTTTAGTATATAAAGCCTCATAAGCCATAGAAAAAAATTCACCTGCCTTAATGTTAAAAAAATTTCAGCCATCAATGCAAAGAATCAGTCCTTAAGCCGAAACAAGCGGTGTTGCAAGAAACTCTCGTTGCTGCACATGCCCTGGCGAGATTGCCAACTCCTTGTATTGTTCGGAAAAACCAATTCTCTGCACTCATAGCTGAAAATTATCACCTAAATTAAAATGGCGGAGAGCGAGGGATTCGAACCCTCGAGACGCTATCAACGCCTACACGATTTCCAGTCGTGCTCCTTCGACCAACTCGGACAGCTCTCCGTTAGACTTATATAGTTTATCACGTTGATCTTTTGCTGTCAAGTATTTTAAATAAAAAATCAAGAAAAATCAATGTTTGGATATTACATAAAAATCTAAATCGTATAAAATTAAAAATTATAAAAGCCTCAGAACAATATCTGAGGCATTAATTTCATATGGAGCCGACTATAGGATTTGAACCTACGACCTGATCATTACGAATGACCTGCTCTACCAACTGAGCTAAGTCGGCGTTGCTGATTCAACAGCAAAAAAAGTATAACATAATTTCTAAATTTGTCAATAGTAATTAAAATTATTTTTTAGATCGTTTGTTAATACTAATGTCGTCGATCAAATTTCCATCAAGATCATAGCAACGAAGTCGAAGAACTTTTTTTGACGATTCCATAAGCATAAAATTATCTAATGGCGTTGCACTCACTTCATCAATCGATCGTTCCGGCTCTTTGTAACGTTGATCGCCGCTAACACCGCAGAGAATATATAACGGCTTGTGACCTTTGAAAAATTTTCGTCGTCGATAAGTATGCAAATGACCGGTTAAAACAAGATCAACATTTAACTGATCGAATAAATCCATAAACTTTTCTCCAACGTGATCAAATTTATCTTGACTATAATCATAAATATCTTTGTGCATTAAAACAACTTTCCACGTCAGATCGGTTTTATCATTCTTCAACCATTCTTCTTGCACTTCAAAAAGTTTCGGCAGAAAATCTTCAAGCTCATACATTTGAGTGTTGACGATCAAAAAATGCACATTGAAATAATCATACGAATAAAAATAACCGTTAAATTTAGTTCCATTGTCCGGAAAGTCGAATTGCTTTAAAAAGTGAGTCGGTACATAATTTAACCAATCGTGATTATAACATTCGTGATTGCCCATAACCGGCAGAAAAATTCTATCGTTCAAAAGTTTTTTCGCCGCTTTATGCCACGCTTTCCATTGATAATCAGCCTCACCATTATCAACAAGATCACCGATCACCGTTGCAATGCTTGCATTAGGAAAATTTCGGACTGCCGTGTCAGCCGTTTTCTTGAATACGTTATAATCAACACATTGACTATCAGTCAAGATCAGCATTTGAAAATCTGCGTCGGTAAGTGGTTCAGCTTCGATCTTCTTCGGCATCATAAATCCTAAACCGAGTGCCGTCAAAATTTTTATAAAAAATCTTCGTGTCATTACAATCAAAAAATTTTTATTGAATCTTTTCAACGCCGGACATATAAGGAATTAATGCTTTAGGGATCAAAACACTGCCGTCAGCTTGTTGATAATTTTCAAGAATCGCCGCAACCGTTCGACCGACTGCAACTCCTGATCCGTTAAGTGTATGGACAAATTCCGGTTTGGACTTAGTATCACGACGGAATTTTATATTAGCACGGCGAGCTTGATAATCTAAACAATTTGAGCAAGAAGAAATTTCACGATATTTATTTTGTGCAGGCATCCAAACTTCAAGATCATAAGTCTTTGCTGATGTAAAACTCATATCACCGGTGCAAAGTAAGACGACACGATAAGGAATTTCTAAAATCTTCAAAACGTCTTCAGCGGCGGCAACCATACTTTCTAATTCATTCCAAGAATCTTCCGGCTTAGTGAATTTGATCAACTCAACTTTATTGAATTGATGTTGACGGATCAAGCCGCGACTATCACGACCGGCGGCTCCGGCTTCAGCTCTAAAGCAAGCAGTATAACAACTAAAATATTCCGGCAGTTGATCAGCAGAAAGAATTTCATCACGGTGATAATTCGTCGTTGGAACTTCAGCTGTAGGAACTAAATAATAGTCAAGCCCTTCAAGTTTAAACATATCTTCAGCGAATTTTGGAAGTTGACCTGTTCCGATCATACTGTCTTTGTTGACAATGTAAGGAGCAAGCATTTCTGTATAACCGTGCTTGTTTGAATGCAAGTCCATCATAAAATTGATACAAGCTCTTTCAAGTCTTGCACCGAGACCTTTATAAAATGTAAATCTTGCGCCGGTAACTTTGCTTGCACGTTCAGCATCAAGAATATCAAGTGATTCACCGATCTCATAATGTGCTTTTGGATCAAAATCAAATTTTCGAGGAGTTCCCCAACGTCTCACTTCAGGATTTTCGCTGTCATCTTTTCCGATCGGAACATCATCTTTCGGTATATTAGGAATGTGCAAAAGAATATCACGAAGTTCATTTTCAACGTCACGAAGATTATTATCAAGTTCACTGATTTTATTTCCAACTTCACGCATTTGACTAGAAATTTCAGTTGTATCTTCACCGGCTTTTTTCATTGCACCGATCTTCTTTGAAACTGTATTGCGTTGAGTCTTGAGTTGTTCCGTTTCACTCAAAATTTCACGACGTTTTTTTTCAAGTTCAATGAAACCGTCAAGGTTAAGAGAATTATTTCGATTTTTAAGCATCGTTTTAACTACGTCGAGATTATCACGAACAAATTTAATATCTAACATTCAAAAAGCCTCCAAAAAATTTTTCATTTGCGTATTGTAACAAAAAATCTTTCGACATTCAACAAAATTTTAAACAATAAAAATTGCGCCGAAGTGATCGACGCATCAAATTTTAAAAAAATTTTCTTGAGAGTAAAAAATTAAATTCATTATAAAAATATATGTATGTTCATTTTTCAATTTTCAAAGATCACAACTTCATAAGGACGCAGATTCTCGGCAAGTTCATCATAATTACCGAGAATTTTTTTATAGCCATTTTTTGTATAATCTGATAAAGTTTTTTCCGTCAGATTAGTATTGTTTCCTTTAAAATTGCAAATGATAATTAATTCTTTGCCGTTAAGAGTTCTTATGTAAGCAATAACGTTATCATTTTCACGTTCAATAAATTTTATGTCGCCGTCTTGGACAATTTTATTTTCTTTGCGGAATTTTACAAGCGTTTTATAGAAATTCAATACAGAATTTATATCATTTTCTTCGGTTTCAACATTAATTGTTTTGTAATTTTCCGGAGAAGAAAGCCACGGATCAACGATAGAAAAACCAGCAAATTTTTCTGACGACCATTGCATAGGTGTTCTACTGTTATCACGGGAACGTTCACCTATAATTTTTAAAGCCTCATTTTTTGACTTGCCTTGATTCAGCAAAATTTTGTAATAATTTAAACTTTCAACATCACGATATTGTTCGATCGACGAGTATTTTGCATTTGTCATTCCAATTTCTTCGCCTTGATAAATATATGGAGTTCCTCGCATAAAGTGAATTGATGCTGCTAACATTTTTGCTGATTCCTTTAGATACTTCTGATCGTCTCCAAACCTTGAAACTATACGAGGCTGATCGTGATTATTATAAAATACTGCATTCCAGCCGTTGCCTTCTTGCATTCCAACTTGCCACTCTTCAAAGATTTTTTTAAGTGCTTTAATATCCGGCGGCATGAGTTCCCATTTATTACCATTCTTATAATCAACTTTAAGGTGATGAAAACTGAATGACATAGATAATTCATGATTATTTGGATTAGAATAACGGATACAATTTTCAAGATCTGTTGAGGCCATTTCACCAACTGTGATCATTCCTTCAATTCCGGCATTCTGCACAAGTTCACGTAAATATTCATGTACATGTGGACCATCAGCAAATAAGCGTCGTCCAAGTCCTGCTGTATCGTCTTTAAAAATTTCAGGTTTAGAAATAAGATTAATAACATCAAAGCGAAAGCCCATTACACCCTTATCACGCCAAAATTTCACCACATTTGCAAGTTCTTTTCTTACTTCCGGATTAGTCCAATCAAGATCGGGCTGACTCACATCGTGCAGATGCAAATACCACTTGCCAATTTGTGGCTGCCATTTCCAAGCACTGCCTCCAAAAGCACATTGCCAATTTGTCGGCGGCTCACCTGGACTGCGACCATCACGCAAAATATAATAACGTTGATAATGCTCATCGCCGTTAATCGCTTTTTGAAACCATTCGTGATCAACTGAAGTGTGACAAAGTACCATATCAAGCATTATTTTCATACCCTTATCACCTGCAGTTTTCACCAGCTCATCAAAGTCCGTCATATTTCCAAAACGTGGATCAACTGCACAATAATCAGCAACATCATAGCCATTGTCATGCTGTGGTGACGGAAAAAACGGTGTCAGCCAGAGATAATCAACGCCGAGCGATTGAAGATAATCAAGACGCTGAATCACGCCGCGTAAATCACCAAGTCCATCGCCGTTTGAATCTTGAAATGACTTCGGATAAATCTGATAGACAACTTTATCATTGAATTTCATAAAATGACCTCCTATTTTTGCATATCAAAGAGTTGTTTTAAAATAATTTCTTTCGGAATTGTTGACACAGATTTAAACCATTCTTCTTGCTCAGGTGTAAGTTTTGAAACGACTTCCATATCACCACGCAACATAGCTTCATAACCATCTTTTGCAACAATATCAGGTGAAAATGTCATTGACTTCGCCAACACAGTATTTTCTAAATTTGATGCTTTTGCAAATCCGGTATCCATACCACCAGGCATTAGCGTTGTAATTGTTACGCCTGTGCCTTGAATTTCCTGCCAAATTCCATCGCTTAATGCTGTAACGTAAGATTTTGCTGCATAGTAAGTAGCTTGCATAGGACCGGCAGGCATAAGTGCAGCAGTAGATGAAACATTTAAAATTTTGCCACTACCACGTTTCACGAAATCACGCAGAAACAATTTTGTCAATTTTGTTAAGGCGATAATGTCAACCATAATCAAATTTATATCTTGTTCCATAGTGCGCTCATGAAAATAACCTTGTCCACCAAGTCCTGCATTGTTGATAAGATAATCAATAGAAATTTTCTTAGTCTGAATTTCTTTATAAATTTCTTCTGCTGCCTCAAAGTTTGATAAATCTTTTTGAAGAACGTAAACTTTAACATTAAAATTTTTTTCAAACGTCTGTTTAATCTCATTCAATTTGTCAACACCTCTTGCTACGATTACAAGATCGCCGCCGCGTTTAGCGTGAATTTCAGCAAGTGCTTTACCAAGTCCACTTGATGCACCTGTAATTAATGCAACTTCTTTCAATCAAAACAACTCCTATTTATTCATCAATTTTACCATTCCAATCTTGTGCCGCCGATGTATGTTCGTGCAAAACTTTCCATTCACCATTACGCTTTTCGAGATAATCTGTCTGTCTCATCATAAACGGAGGATTAACACTGACATCTTTATTCACTGTATCCCATTTCTGCACACTGCAAACTAAAGCAGAATTTTCATTGATAAACGTTCGCATATCCAAAATGGTAACGTTACAACTTTTTAAATTGTCAAATGCTTCATCGAAAACTTTTTTAGCCTTCTCAGCACCAACTGACGCATAAGGCGCAGCATCGAACCAAATCGTTTCTTTCGTCCAATTTTTGGTACTTTCTGCACCGCTGAAAGATTTTGCAATCTCTTTAACGATGTTTTCTACAATTTTCTTGTCATTCATAAAAATCTCTCCTTAATAAGTTTTCTATTTTATCAAAAAGCGGCGTAATAGATATAAGCCGTAAATTTTTCATTGACAATTTACAATTAAGTATAACATTAGCAAACAACATTGCAAGGCGGTGCTGTTGAATTAGGAATCCACCGATCCGTCGGAGCTGTCAAAAAATTGAATCAACAAATGAAGAGGACAATTTTTTTAAGTCTAAGAAATAATCAAAATTTAAATGTATAAAATTATAACATGGCGAACAGCGAAACAAAATTTTCTTCGACTGTCCGCCATTTTTTTCAAAAAATTTTTTTAATAACTTGCAATAATAGTTTTGCCGATCTGACCTTGCATTCCTGTATTGAATTTAAAACTTTCTAAACCATTAGGATTAGTAACAACAAAAATTGCTGTGTCTGGATGACCGGCTTTTTTAATTGCCGCTTTGCTAAATTTAAGCAGAGGCGTGCCAATTTTTACAACATCACCTGTTTTAACAAGGTATTCAAAACCTTCACCGTTCATTGATACCGTATCAATACCGACGTGAATTAAAATTTCAACGCCATTTGAAAGCGTCATTCCAACTGCGTGTTTTGATTCATCCATCAACATTGTAATTTTTCCTGAAACAGGAGCGCAGACAGTTTCATTTGCAGGACGAATCGCTAAACCTTCACCGACCATTCCGGCACTAAATACACCATCACCGACATCTGCAAGAGGAATAATTTCACCATCAAGATAAGCTGTCAATTCGTGTTCACTCTCAAGATTAGATTCTGATTCTGCTTGAGTCGCTTCTTCAGCTGCCATTGCGTCCGCTTCAGCTTGATCCGCTTGTGCCTGCTTGTCAATACCTTTTTTCTTGCCGACGATTGTCGTTAAAATGAATGGAACAACTATAGCAACAAGCATTGATAACGCAAATGTCGGCATATATTGCGGTTTCATTGATAAAATACCTGGAATGCCGCCGACACCTATTGCATTAGCCGTCGTAGAAGTTGATACACAAAGAATTGCTGCACAAGCTGATCCAGCCATACCACAAATGAATGGAAAGAAATATTTGAGATTGACACCGAAAATTGCAGGTTCTGTAACACCGAGATAACAAGAAATCCAAGCCGGAACATTAACTTCTTGTGCAGCTTGATTTTTACGTTGGAGATAAATCATTGCTAATACCGCTGAACCTTGTGCAATATTTGAAAGTGCTATCATCGGCCAAAGCATAGTGCCTTGATAATCAGCAATTAATTGCAAGTCAATAGCATTTGTCATATGATGCAAACCTGTGATAACCAACGGAGCATAAACGAAACCAAAAATTGCGCCAAAAATTACTCTGAAATCACCTGTAATTCCACTATAAACAACACTTGAAATTGCAGAACCAATTTTCCAGCCGATCGGACCGAGTACGAAATGAGCCGCAATAACTGATAAAACCAAACTACAAAATGGTACAACAATCATTGATACAACAGGTGGAACAATTTTTCTGAAGAATTTTTCAAGATATAATAAAGTTAATGCTGCTAAAATCGCAGGAAGTACTTGGGCTTGATAACCGATCATATCAACGGTAAAGCCGCCAAAATCCCAGTGAGGAATTTGATCAGCCGGAGTTGTAGCTACTGCATAAGCATTTAAAAGTTGACCAGATACAAGAGTTAAACCAAGTACAATACCAAGAATCGGCGTACCGCCCATTTTACGAACAACTGACCAGCAAATTCCAACAGGAATACCAACGTGAAAAACTGCCTCACCAATCAGCCAGAGAAAATGATCCATTCCTGCCCAAAATTGACTCAATTCAACAAGTGTTTTCGTTCCATTCTCAAAAATATAAAGTGAGTCAATACAATTTCTGAAACCTAAAATTAATCCGCCTGTAATGATCGCAGGAATCAATGGAGCGAAAATTTCAGCCGCTATCGCCGCCGCTCGTTGTAAAATATTTTGATTTGCACCTGCTGCCGCTTTCACTGCATCTTTTGAAACGCCTTCAATTCCAGCAACATCAGTAAAATCTTTGTAAAATTCGCTAACAGTATTTCCGATAATGACTTGAAATTGTCCGGCTTGAGTGAAACTGCCTTTGACGACTTTCATTGCCTCAATTTTTTTCACGTCAGCTTTTTTTGGATCTGCAAGAACAAATCTCATTCTTGTCATACAATGAGAAACTGCCGCGATATTCTCTTTGCCGCCTACCAGTTTAAGAAGTTCTTCAGAATCTTTAGTGTACTTGCCCATTTCTAACTCTCCTTTCAACTTGTCTATACAAATTTATCTCTTGAAATGAAATATAACACACTTGTATATACAAGTCAATAGGTTCATAAAATTTTTTATTTACGTTGCTATTTTTTGCGTTATAATAAAAAAAAATGCTATTACTCGGAGTTGATAAAATATGCCAGAAAGTAAATTTGATAAGATTTATGCTGATTTAAAAAATAAGATTGAAACAAAAGTATTTTCTTTTAATTCTTTCTTACCTTCCGAAAATGAATTAACAAAAATCTATAGCAGTTCACGAACTACAATTCGCCGTGCTCTCTCCGAGTTAATTATTCGTGGATATATTCAAACTAATCAAGGCAGTCGCATTCGCGTAATTTATGAACCTATAGAAAGAAATATTTTTAAAATTGGCGGCATTGAATCTTTCAAAGAAGCTGCTATTAGAAATGGTTTTTCATACGACACAAAAGTAGTCCATCTTGAAAAGATTGTTGCCGATGAAAAAATTGCTACTCGAACAAGTTTTAAAATTGGTGATGAACTTTATGATGTACTTCGTATTCGCTATATCAACAACAAGGCTTTAATTTTAGACAAAAATTATTTCCTCGTCTCTGTTGCTAAAAACTTGACTGAGGAAATTGCTAAAAAATCTATTTATGATTATCTTGAGAATGAACTCAAAATTAAAATTATGACAAGCAAGCGAAAAATGACTACTGAACTTGCTAATCTTGAAGATAAAACCTATCTTGAACTTGAAAATTATAATTGTCTTGCTATTGTAAGTGGACGCGTTTTTAATAGTGATGGAATACAATTTGAGTATACTGAATCGCGTCACCGACCGGATTATTTTTGCTTTGAAGATACTGCCATTCGTCATAAATTTAATGGTTAATTTCATAAAATATATGAGTTTACTTTTCCATATTCGTGCGGCTTGTAAGCACCGGTTAAAATATCTACGATCGCCCAAATTAAATCAGCTTTTTCTTTGACGTTTACTACCAGACTCATTGAATTATCTCTCCAATCAAAAAATTTTTTTAATTTATTATATCAAATTTTAAGTATAATAAAAGGACTTACTCACTTATTGAGAAAAGTCCTTTTTATTTTTAATCGATCAATTTATTTTTGAAAAATTTTTATTTAGATTCTTTAAAGAATTTATCTGCACCTTTCTGCATATCAACTGACATAGCTTCTGTAGCAGTCTTAGCATCAAGATTCGCAATAGCAGAATGAGCCGTCTTTAAAGTATCTAAATTAGTGAAGATTGATTTTGTGATCTGATAACCGAGTTCCTCATCAACTTTATCACTGTTACAAACTAAAATTGCCATAACTGAAACTGTTTGAATATCTTCATCTAAACCATTGTAAGTATCTTTTGGGATCATTGTTTTGGTATAGAATGGATATTTTTCAGAAACAGCTTTGATATGTTCATCATCTAACGACAAAATTTTAATTTTATGGTTAGATGCAATATCTTGTACTGCAGCAGTAGGATAACCGGCAGTCAAGAAAGCAACATCAACAGAGCCTTCTTTTAAAGCCTTAGCACCTGCAGCGAATGAAAGATATTGTGCATCAATATCATTATAAGTAATGCCGTAAGATTCAAGAATTTGACGAGCATTAGCTTCAGCACCACTGCCTTCAGCACCTACAGCAACTTTCTTGCCTTTGAGATCAGCAATCGAATTAATACCTTTATCAGCAAGTGTTACGAATTGGCAAGCCTCAGGATAAAGTGATGCAATACCTTTGAGGTTTTCAAATTTGTGCTTATTTGCATCTTTGAACATTTCAGTACCATTTATAGCATAATGAGCAATATCATTCTGCACAATAGCAAGTTCCACATCACCTTCACTCAGAAGATAAATATTTGATACTGAACCGCCGGTGCTTTGAATGCTGGCGTGCATTTGAGAAATATTTTTATTTAAAATTTCACCGATTGCGCCACCGATCGGGTAATAAGTGCCTGCCGTGCCACCGGTAGCAATATGCACAAATTTTTCTTTGACGGCGTTATCTTCACCACAACCTGTTAAGAGAATTGACATGAGAACTGAAGCCAAAAGAGCGGTAATAATATTTTTCCACTTTTTAAGCATGATAACACCTCATTTCGTGATTAATTATTATGATTAATTAGAAGAACCATTCACAACGACCGAAGAGTTTTTCAGCGTCTTGACCGTTATGGAGTTGTTCACCGTTGAAATAAATTGCTTTGAGTTGGATATTTTTCATAACAGTAAATTGAGTACCGATTTCCCAGCCTTTAGTGTTGTACATTGCACCATCATTTGCGCCGTCCATTGAAACGTTCATGCCTTGATAACGATATGACGCATAAGCCATCCAAGAACCTACAACATCTTTTTTAGATTGACCATAATTGAGTTCGATCACGTGAGAATGTTTGTAGTAGTCAGCTTTTTCATTCTTGAGATAAGCACCAACGATTCCGAATTTACCGAAACGAATAGTAGGTGCAACTTCCCAAATGTTAGCGTCATCATCATTCATACTGCGTGAATAAGCAGAGTTGCGGAAAATGTCAGATTGGAAATGATAATATGCACCGGTTAATGAGAAGTTTTTACTCGGAGCATAAGTCAAGGCAATACTTTGCATATTAAGCGGATCATTTGATTTATATTTGCTACCGGTGTAAAGAGTTCCGTAATTAGCTATATGATTGACGGAATCATCATATCTTAAATTATCGCTGGTATTAAGACGACCTGCACGAATTTGTGCTCTTAAAACTTTACCAAAATTGACTTCAGCACCGCTCATTTCATTGAAGAACATCATATTGCGATCGTAGCTTGTGAGATCGTTAAAAGTACCGATTTTCATATTCAAGCTGCCATAAGTACCTTCAGCCCAAGCACGTTGCAATTTCAAATCTTGTGAAGTATCTTTTTCAAGATTTTCAGCAGCATCAATTCTTGCGCCTAATTTCCAGTGCTTATTAACTTCAGCAACAGGCTCTAAACGAAGAAGATTTTCATTAACGTTATTTCTCCATTGCTTGCCGCCTTTTCTGTCAAAACGGTTGCTTTGATAAGTATAACGCAATTCACCATGCCACGTCATTTTATCAGCATACTTTTCAAGGTTGCTTACACGAACACCGAGATTGTTAAGTTCTTCACTAAATTCAGCAGCAAGACGATCAAGAGCGGCTTTATCAGCTCCGGAAGGATTTTTCGCCATAGCTTTAGCGATCATTTGTGCCATCTCATAACGGGTAATATTGCGGTTGCCAAGATAAGTGCCGTCGCCGTAACCTTCGACGATACCATCAGCGGCAAGTTGAGTAACTGCGTCGTAAGCCCAATGACCTGCAGGAACATCACTGAATGGATTTGCCGCTGCAAAAGTGGTTGACGCTGCACCGACGACAAGAGCAGTCGTCAATGCTGATACAATACTTTTTTTCATAATTTCTTTCCTCCTATAATCTAGCACCTGAAAAGATGCTTTATAGCAATATTAAAAAACGAAACATAAATTGAACGAATAAATTTTAAAAACAATAACATAAAATGAACATAAAAATTTTATAACTACTTGTCAACCAAAAATATTTAAACCGTAGAAATTTTATCACTCATTTCTCATTAATGCAAGAGAATTTAATATTTTTATTTACAGATAATTATTATCATTATTTTATATTAAACAAAAAAATTTTAAGAATTTTTTAAAAGCACATAAAATAAACATAAATGATATTGACTTTTGTATTGAAATGGACTTATAATTTACATAAGATTAGGACGATCGAAATTGTAGACTGATGGAACGATTGTCTACGGAGAGGAAGGCGATTTAAATGAGCAAAATTTCTGAGATGACTCGTGATAAATGGATCATGAGTACTTTCCCAGAGTGGGGCACTTGGCTGGTTGAAGACATTGAATCAGCAGTTGTTCCAGAAGGACAAGTAGCAATGTGGTGGCTTGGTTGCACCGGTATTTGGTTCAAGACACCGGGCAATGCTAACATCACTATTGATTTGTGGTGCGGTAACGGCAAACGCACTCACGGCGATGGCAAAATGAAACCAGGTCATCAAATGGCTAATATGTGCGGTTGTCGCAGTATGCAGCCGAACCTTCGTAATGTTCCGTTTGTTATTGATCCATTCGCTTTTAAACAAGTTGATGCTGTTCTTGCTACTCATTATCATCAAGATCATATGTCAGCTGAATGGGCAGCGCACGTTATCAACAGCGGAATGACGACTATTGAAGACGGAAAAGAAATTCCTGTTCCGTTCATCGGTCCAAAAAAATCGATTGAAACTTGGGTTAAATGGGGTGTTCCTAGAGAACGCTGCCGTGAAGTAAAAGTCGGCGATACTTTCAAGATCAAAGATATTGAAATCGTCTGCCTTGACAGTTTCGATCGTACTTGCATTGTTACTACTGATTCAACCGGTGAAGATCGTGAAGAACTCACCGGCAAATGTCCAACTGATATGGACGAAAAAGCCGTCAATTACTTGCTCAAAACTCCAGGCGGTAACATTTATCATTCTGGTGATTCGCATTTCTCAATTTATTTTGCAAAACACGGCAAAGATTATGACATTGATGTTGCATTTGGCTCATTCGGTGAAAATCCTATCGGTATGCAAGATAAAATGACTTCTATTGATGTCCTTCGTATGGCTGAAAATCTTAAATGCAAAGTTGTTATTCCTATTCATTGGGATGTTTGGACAAACTTCCAAGCTGATTGTGAAGAAATTAAACTTCTCTACGACTTCAAGAAAGATCGCAATGAATATAAATTCCATCCATTCTTCTGGCAAGTTGGCGGAAATTATATGTATCCACGTGATAAGGATAAAATTTATTTCCATCATCGCAGAGGCTTTGAAGACTGCTTTGAACATCCGCAAAATATTCCATTCCGTTCTTGCTTGTAATTTTTCTAAATTGACTCCTAAAATTGAAAAATTAATAGCATAAATTGACTCTCGTTGAGGCGTTATTTTTATATAAATATGTTTAAAAAAAAAACTATAAAAAATTTCTTTTGCATTGTATAATAAATACAAATTAAATTGAACTACAATTTAAACGTATCATTGTATAAAATAGCGTCTCAAAGGAGTCAACAATGAAAAATAATCAAAAGGCAGTGCAAAAGCGTCGAGAAAATGTATTACAGATGGTTTTAGAAAAAGGTGAAGTATCAGTCGTAGATATTGCTCAACGTTATGAAGTTTCTGAGATGACGGTGCGTCGTGATTTACAGATAATGGAAGATAGAAAATTACTTTATCGAACACATGGGGGAGCGATTTCATTGGAAAAAGTCAATGAAATGAAGCATTTCGGCGAAGAAGTCAGCTTGTGTAGAAATTGCATATCAGAATATGCCTCTCGTTATGTTAGTGATGGTGATACTTTATTTATTAACGGGAGCAGAATCGCTTTGAATATGCTCAAATATGTGAAGGATAAAAATATTTCAGTTTATACAAATAACGGCTGGGCTATCGGCGAAAAATATCCGGAAGGTATAACGCTTTATCTTACCGGCGGAGAAATTAGAAATCGTGTTATGGTTGGCGATTATGTTATGCGTAATCTTCTTTCTATCACTGTAGACAAAATTTTTATCGGTTGTGCTGCCGTTTATGATGATGGTGAATTTCGTTATGACATTCCGACGGAGATCGGTATTAATGAATCAATGATCAGCAGGACAAATCACAAAGTCTATGTATTAGCTGACCATACGAAATTGCAAAAACGTGAAAATCGTGAAAATTTTTATGGCAGCAGTACTTATGATAAGCAAATTGTCCTTGTCACTGACGAGAAAGCCGATCGAGCAGTCGTTGAAAAACTTAGACAACACGGAATTGAAATTATTATAGTCCCATTAAAATAAATTTCACGAAAGGAAGAAAGTTTATGTTTAAAGAGTTAGTCGCTAAAAAAAGATATTCTTTCCACGAAGGTTTTGACGATTGGCGTGATGCTATTCGTGCAGCTTGTCAACCATTGCTTGACGATGGAACAATTACTCCGATTTATCCTGACGAAATTATCAAGAAAGTTGAAGAGCTTGGTCCTTATATCGTCATTGCTCCAAATATTTGCATTCCGCACGCTCAAGAAGGCGTTGGCGTTAATGACACTGCAATGTGCTTTATGAAGACTGAAAAGCCTGTACATTTCGATCCTAATGATCCTGAAAAAGATGCTCAAATCTTCGTAGTTCTTGCATCAACTAATAATAACATTCACCTTGAAAATCTTAGTGCTTTGTCTGAAACTTTGTCTGATGAAAGTATCGTTGAAAAAGTCCTTGCGGCAAAAACTCCTGAAGAATTAGCGAAAGTTGAGGATTAAAGCCAAAACTAAAATCAAAATTCCTGACTAAGGAGATGATTCTGTGGAATTTTTACTTGGTATTTGGGGATTTTTCCAAAACAACATCTTGACAAAGCCGCAATTCTTTATCGGTTTTATCGTATTAGTAGGTTATCTTCTTCTCGGTAAGCCGATTCACGAATGTATCGCAGGTTTTATCAAAGCAACCGTCGGTTATATGATTTTAGGCGTTGCTTCCGGTGGCTTGGTTGGAAACTTCCGTCCGGTGCTTGCAGGTTTGAAAGATCGTTTTGAACTTTCAGCAGCAGTTATCGATCCATATTTTGGTCAAGCAGCGGCACAAATGTCCGTTGAAAATGTCGGTCGTTCATTCTCAATGATGATGTTAGTCTTGTTGCTTGCATTCACAATGAATATTTTACTAGTTCTCTTCCGTAAGTATACTAAAATTCGTACTCTGTTTATCACCGGTCACGTTATGGTTCAGCAATCTTCAACCGCTCTTTGGTTAGTTCTCTTCTGTTTCCCTGAATTGCAAGATCCACAAGTTGTTGTTATGCTTGGTCTCTTGCTCGGTACTTATTGGGCAGTCGGTTCTAATTTGACGGTTGAACCTGTTGCAAAAATTTCTGAAGGCGGCGGCTTTGCTACCGGTCACCAACAGATGTTTGGTATTTGGATCACTTCAAAAATCGCTGGTAAGATCGGCGATCCGAAAAAATCTCTTGAAACTTTGAAATTGCCGGGCTTTTTGGCAATGTTTAATGAAAACGTCGTTGCAACCGGTATCTTGATGTTCTTCTTCTTTGGTGCTATCATCACCGTTCTTGGTCCTGATCTTATGCACAGCATTGATAAAGGTTTTGGCCCTAATCAAAATTTCGGTTTCTATATCCTTGAAAAATCCTTATACTTCGCAGTTTATTTGACAATTCTCCAGCTTGGTATCAGAATGTTCGTTTCTGAGTTGACTAATTCATTCCAAGGTATTTCCGAAAAGATTCTTCCAGGTTCAATGCCTGCTGTCGACTGCGCTGCTGTCTATGGTTTTGGTCATCCGAACGCTGTTACTATCGGTTTCTTATTCGGTGCTTTCGGTCAACTCCTTGCGATTCTCGGTCTTGTCGTTTTCCACAGCCCGATTTTGATTATCTCCGGCTTCGTTCCTTTGTTCTTTGATAATGCTACTTTTGCAGTTTATGCAAACCGTCTCGGCGGTATCCGTGCCGCTACTATCATTCCATTCTTCAGCGGTATCATTCAAGTTCTCGGTGGTGCTTTCGCAGCTCATTATTTCTTAACCGGTGTTTATGGTGGCTGGCATGGCAGCTCTGACTGGGATTGGCTCTGGCCTGCAATCGGTGTTATTATGAATAATCTTCACGTTGTTGGCGTAATTGCTGTTATTATCGGTCTCTTGGCAATTCCTCAAATTATTTACTACAAGAATAAAGATACTTATTTCTTGATCGCCGAAGATTATGACGCTTATAAAGAACTTATGGCGAAAAAACAAGGCGTTCCTGTTGATGAAGTCGTTATTGACTAGTTGAGGCACATTTTGATTTGAATTGTTTTAAATTATTTTGTGCTTGCAGCGTCATTAATAAAAAATGTTTTTTGAAGGGAGACTTTTTATATGGCAAAGTTGAAAGTTATTGCTGCTTGCGGCAGCGGAATGGGTTCCTCTCAAATCATTAAGATGAAACTCGAAAAAGCATTCAAGAAAATGAACATTGATGCTGAAATCTATCATACTAATGTTGGCGATGCAAAATCTAATGCTAACAATTATGATGTCGTTTTCTGCTCTGAATCTCTCGTCGGCACTTTCACCGGTGTCAAAGCAAAAGTCATTGGCCTCAAAAACTTGCTTTCTGAAAAAGAAATGGCTGACAAAATTCAAGAAAAGATCATCGACGCTAAAGAATAATCCTCCACTTAACTGATAAAAGACACTTCTAATTTCCAATTAACTTGTCGGCGAGAGTAGCATTTTCAAAGTTACTTAATTAGCCACTCTCGCTGACATAAATATTTTTTTCAGTGAGGAGGATTTTTTTAATATGTTAGAAGAGCTTAAACAGAAAGTTTACGAAGCAAATATGGAACTTCCGAAGCGTAAACTCGTCACCTATACTTGGGGCAATGTCAGCGGTATCGATCGTGAAAGCGGACTTTTTGTCATTAAACCTAGCGGCGTTGAATATGAAGAACTTAAGCCGGAAGATTTAGTTGTTGTTGATCTCGAAGGCAACAAAGTTGAAGGCAAAATGAGACCGTCTTCAGATACTGAAACTCATCGAATTCTTTATAAAGCATTTCCAAAGATCGGCGGAATTGTGCATACTCATAGCCCGCACGCTGTATCGTGGGCTCAAGCTGGTCGCGATATTCCGGCTTATGGTACGACACACGCCGATTATTTTTATGGAGATATTCCTTGCACTCGCAGCTTGACTAAAGAAGAGATCGAAGAGGCTTATGAACTCAACACCGGAAATGTTATCGTTGAAACTTTTAACAATCGCAATATTAATCCGATTTACGTTCCGGCGGTTATCTGTGCTAATCACGGACCATTTACTTGGGGTAAAGATGCAGCTCAAGCGGTTTATCATTCAGTTGTACTTGAAGAAGTTGCAAGAATGGCAACCTTCACGGAGATCAATAATCCTAAAGTTGGACGTGCTCCTCAATACATTCAAGACAAACATTTTATGCGCAAGCACGGTCCTAACGCTTACTACGGACAAGGTTGATCAATTCAGAATTAAGAATGCAGAATGCAGAATTAAAAGAATGAAAAATTTTTAATTTTGAATGCGAAATTCGGAATTGTTAATCGAATCAATTCTTAATTAACACTGAGGTAAAATTATGAAAAAATATCTTCTTGGACTTTACGAAAAATCAATGCCTGGAACTCTTACTTGGGCTGAAAAATTGCAAGCTGCTAAAAATGCCGGCTTTGATTATGTCGAAATGAGTATTGACGAAACTGATGATAAACTTGCTAGACTGGATTTTTCAGAAGGTGAAATTGATGAAATTCGTGCGGCAATGAGAACAGTTAATTTGCCGTTCCGTTCGATCTGCCTCAGCGGTCACAGAAAATATCCTTTCGGCAGTCATAACAAAGATACTCAAAAGCGCAGTATGGAAATTATGCAGAAAGCCGTGATCTTTGCCGCTAAACTCGGTATTAGAACAATTCAACTTGCAGGCTATGATGTTTATTATGAAGATGGTGACGATCAAACTAGAGCTGACTTTTTGGAAAATCTTAAATTAGCAACTGAAATGGCTACTAAAGAAGGCGTAATGCTCGGCTTTGAAACTATGGAAACGCCTTTTATGGATACCGTTGGAAAAGCTATGCACTATGTTGATATTGTCAATTCGCCTTATCTCGGAGTTTATCCTGACGTTGGTAATATCACTAATGCGGCGTTGCTTTACAAGACTGATGTACTTGAGGATTTAAAGAGTGGTAAAGGTCATATCTCTGCAGTTCATTTGAAAGAGACTGTACCGGGTAAATATCGTGAAATTCCTTATGGCACCGGTCACGTTGATTTTGAAAAAGTCATTAAAACTTCTTGGGATTTAGGCGTTCGTCGTTTCGTAACTGAATTTTGGTATGTCAAAGGCGTTACTGAAGATTGGAAAGCGGAATTAGATAAGGCTAATTCATTCATTCGTGGTTATTTTGATAAAATCGTTGATTAATAGGTGAGCAAAATGAAAGTTAATAAAAAAGTTATCGGCAGTCTTGAAAAATGCTATGCAATGACTATGTTGAAGTACAACGGCAAAGATCATTTTCTCGTAGCCGCTGAAAAAGTTAATCAGTGTCGTCTTTATGATCTTGACGGCAATCAAGAAGAAGTTCTTTGGAGTGAACCCGGCGGAATTATGACAATGCAACAAGTTCCGGGTTCTAACGGACAATTTCTTTCAACTCGCAAATTCTATTCACCGAACGACAGCAAAAATGCTTCAATCGTCGTCGTTACTCCTATGGGTAAAGATGATTGGGAAGTTCGTGTACTTGTTAAACTGCCTTTCGTTCATCGTTTTGATATTCTTCAATCCGGCGGCAAAAATTATTTGATCGCTTGCTGTCTCAAAACTGATCACGAATATAAAGATGATTGGCGTTCACCAGGTCGTGTTTGTGTTGCTGAATTGCCGGACGATCTTTCAACTTATACTTTTGATCATCAACTTGAAATGAAAACGATCAAAGAAGGTATGCTGAAAAATCACGGTTATTATCGTCACGTTGATGGTGAAGGTCAAACAAGCAGTATCGTTTCTTGTGATAACGGCGTTTTCCATTTCACGCCGCCGAAGTCTGCAGGTGGTGAATGGACGATCGAACAACTTATTGATCAACCTGCCAGTGACGGTTTACTTCTTGATATTAACAATGACGGCGTTGAAGAACTTTGCACAATCGCACCATTTCACGGTGATATAATCAACATTTATGAAAAGAAGAATGGCAAATTTGAACTTGCTTATCAATATCCTGAGAAATTAGAATTTATGCACGCTATCTTCGGCGGTCAAATTTGTGGTAAACCGACTTGGATTCTTGGACATCGTAAAGGTGAACGTTATCTGCTTGCTTTCACTTACGACGGTAAAGAATATACTGCACAAATTCTTGATAAAGGTTGTGGCGCAGCTAACGTTATGCATTTTGTTAAAGACGGTAAAGATTATATCGTTGCAACTAATCGTGAAGTTGATGAAATTGCAATGTATGAATTAACAGAATAGGAGTTAAGTCAATGAGTAATATCGATATGACTTGTGTAAATGCAATTCGTGCACTTAGTGCTGATGAAGTTCAGCAAGCTAATTCCGGTCATCCAGGTTTGCCGCTTGGTTCTGCCGCTATGGCTTATGAGCTTTGGGCGCATCAAATGAAACATAATCCTAAAAATCCTAAGTGGGCTAATCGTGATCGTTTCATTCTTTCCGGTGGTCACGGCTCGGCAATGCTTTATTCATTACTTCACTTGTTCGGTTATGGTCTTACAATCGACGATTTGAAAAATTTCCGTCAAGACGGATCATTAACGCCTGGTCACCCAGAATATGGTCACACCGTCGGCGTTGAAGCGACAACCGGTCCGCTCGGTGCTGGTATGGGTATGGCTGTTGGTATGGCTATGGCTGAGGCACATATGGAAGCAATTTTCAACAAAGCTGATTGCAAAGTTATTGATCATTATACTTTTGTACTCGGCGGCGATGGCTGTATGATGGAAGGTATTTCATCTGAGGCTTTCTCATTAGCCGGAACTCTCGGACTTTCAAAATTAATTGTCCTTTACGACAGCAACCATATCACGATCGAAGGTAATACCAATATTGCTTTTACTGAAAATGTTGAAGAGCGTATGAAGGCTTTCGGTTTTCAGACTCTTACTGTTAATGACGGTAATAATATTGAAGAGATCGGCAAGGCGATCGCAGCGGCTAAAGCTGAAAAGTCTAAACCTTCATTCATTATTGTTAAAACTGAGATCGGTTACGGCAGTCCGAAACAAGGCAGTCCAGGTGCACACGGTGAGCCGCTCGGTGCTGATAACGTCGTCAAGATGAAAGAAAATCTTAATTATCCGAATCCTAATCAGACTTTCTTTGTTCCTGATGAAGTTTATGCACATTACAACGAATTGATCAATCAAGGCGCAAATGCTGAGGCTGAATGGAATAAAATTTTTGCTGATTACTCTGCAAAATATCCTGATATGAAAAAACTTTGGGATGAATATCATTCACCTGTTGATGCTGAGGCTCTTCTCAATAATGAAAAATTCTGGGCTTATGAAGATAAACCGCAGGCAACTCGTGCACTTTCCGGCACAATGATCAATCGTATTAAAGATATTATGCCTAACTTTATCGGCGGCAGTGCTGATCTTGCACCGTCTAATAAAACTTATATGAAAGATGCCGGTGATTTCAGCAAAGACAATTATGCAGGTCGCAATTTACATTTCGGCGTTCGTGAACTTGCTATGTCTGCTATGGCTAATGGTATCATTCTTTATGGCGGTCTTCGTGTTTACGTTGGAACATTCTTTGTCTTCAGCGATTATATGAAACCTATGATGAGATTAGCGGCTTTGATGAAACAACCTGTAACTTACGTCTTGACTCACGATAGTATTGGCGTTGGTGAAGATGGTCCTACTCACGAGCCGATCGAACAACTTGCAATGCTCCGTGCTATGCCTAATATTAATGTTTTCAGACCGGCTGATGCTACTGAAACGGCTGCCGGCTGGTATCTTGCCGCAACCAGCAAAGAAACTCCAACTGCTTTAGTTCTCACTCGTCAAAATCTTCCACAACTTCCGGGATCAAGTAAAGAAGCTCTCAAAGGTGGTTATGTTGTTTCTGAGGCTAAAGGCGATCTGAATGGTATTTTGATCGCTAGCGGCTCCGAAGTTTCATTAGCTATTGAGGCACAAGAAGAACTTGCAAAAGAAAATATCAATGTTCGTGTTGTTTCAATGCCTTGTATGGATCTCTTTGAACAACAAAGCGATGAATACAAAGAAAAAATTCTTCCGAAAAATATTCGTGCAAGAGTAGCGATTGAAGCGGCAAAGAATTTCGGTTGGGGCAGCTATGTTGGTCTTGACGGTGCAACTGTTACAATGCAAGGCTTTGGCGCATCAGCTCCTGCAGGTTTACTTTTCAAGAAATTCGGTTTCACGAAAGAAAATGTTGTTGATACTTTCAAAAAAGTTTTCAAAAAGTAAACGATAATTAATTAACATAAATTTAACGAAAAACTCTCGATTTTGTTCGTTTCAAGGTCGAGAGTTTTTTAGAATTGAAAGGCGGTTTAAATATGAAAATTACAATCGGCAGTGATCACGGCGCAGTTGATCTTAAAGAAGAAGTTAAACTTGTTTTGAAAGAATTTGCAGACATTGAAATTCACGACGTTGGAACTTTTGGCAATGAATCTGTTGATTATCCTGACATTGCAGAAAAAGTTTGTGCTGAGATCGTCAACGGCGTTTCTGATCGTGGAATTGTCCTTTGTGGCACCGGTATAGGGATTTCGATCGCTGCTAATAAGATTAAAGGCATTCGCTGCGCACTTTGTGGCGATGTCTATTCAGCAAAAATGAGTCGTGAACATAATGACGCTAATGTTTTGGCACTTGGTGGACGTGTTACAGGATTCGGTCCGGCTGGTGAAATTGTCCGTGCTTGGATAACTTCGGAATTTACCGGCGGTCGTCACGCTCGCCGCGTCAATAAAATTATGGCTCTTGAAAATAAATAAGGTGATCAAATGAAATGCAAAGTCGTAATTTTTGATCTTGACGGTACGTTGATAAATTCATTGCCTGATCTTGCTGACAGTGCAAATGATACTATGATTCGTTACGGCTTTCCAACTCATACGATTGAAGAATATTTTAATTTTGCCGGTGACGGTCAGAGAACATTTATTGAGCGTGCACTTCCTAAAAATGAAAAATTTGCTGAAGATTTTATTATTGAAATGGTCGACTATTATAATCAACGCTGTCAAGTTCGATCACTCAATAAAACTGAAATTTATGACGGCGTACTTGAAATGATTCAAAAATTACAATCGCTTAAAATACCTTTGAATGTCTGCAGTAACAAGCCGCACGAAGCAGTGATCAATATCGTTGAAAAATTATTCCCGAAAAATATTTTTGATTCGATACTTGGAGCACAAAAAAATTTGCCGGTTAAACCTAATCCGGCGATGCCTTTAAAGTTGATCGAAAAGTATAACGTTGAGACTAAAGAAGTTGCATTTTTAGGTGATACAGCTTTTGATATGCAAACGGCAGTTAATGCAAAAATGATCGGTGTTGGAGTAACTTGGGGCTTTTGCAGTGAAAATGATCTTATCAATGGCGGCGCAGATATTTTAATTCACAAGCCGAACGAAATTTTTAAATTGATTGATTTTGAAAAATGAGGTGAAGAAAAAATTATGATGAAAGATAATGAACTTATGAAGTTGCAAAACGGCAGTGATGTTCGTGGAATTGCCGTTGAAGGCGTTGAAGGCGAATCGGTTAATCTGACGACTGAGGCGGTTAATCGTATTGCAAGCGGTTTTGTTGAATTTCTTAGCAATAAACTTAACAAGTCTAAAAATGATCTCAAGATCGCTATTGGTCACGATTCAAGAATATCAGCACCACAAATTAAATCAGCGGCGATCAAAGCATTAGTAGTAAGCGGCGTTGAAGTTCTTGATTGCGGACTTGCCTCAACTCCGGCTATGTTTATGTCAATAATTTTCAGTGAGACGAAAGCAGACGGATCAATAATGTTGACTGCAAGTCATTTACCATTCAATCGCAATGGTATGAAATTTTTCACTAAAGACGGCGGACTTGAAAAGGCTGATATTAAAACCGTTTTGACGAATGCAACAAAGATTAATGAAGTTGACGCAGAGATCAGCAGCGTTAAAAAATTCGATTTGATCAGCTTGTATTCTGATCACCTTGTTAAGATCATTCGTGATAAATTAAATATCGGTGATAAACCGTTAAACGGTATGCACATTGTAGTTGATGCCGGTAATGGCGGCGGTGGATTTTTCGCAGGTAAAGTTTTGCAACCGCTCGGAGCTGATACTTCCGGCAGTCAATTTCTTGATCCTAATGGTATGTTTCCAAATCACATTCCTAATCCTGAAGATAAAAAGGCAATGGCGGCAATTAAAAAAGCCGTTCTCGACAATAAAGCCGATCTCGGTTTAATTTTTGATACTGACGTTGATCGAATGAGCGCAGTTTTAAGCGACGGTGAAGAAGTCAACAGAAATGCTTTGATCGCAATGATGGCGGCGATACTTGCGCCGGATTATCCGGGATCAACGATCGTCACTGATTCTGTAACTTCTGACGGCTTGCAAAAATTCCTTGAAAACGATCTTAAACTCAAGCATCATAGATTTAAACGTGGTTACAAGAATGTTATCAATGAATGCATTCGACTCAACAACAGCGGAACAGTTTCGCCGCTTGCCATTGAGACTAGCGGTCACGGTGCATTGAGTGAAAATTATTATCTTGATGACGGTGCTTATCTTGCAGTGAAATTGTTGATCGCTGCCGCTAAAGCTCATCAATCTGGTAAAAATCTTGCAAGTTTAATTGAAACGCTTGAATATCCTGCTGAGGCTGTTGAATATCGTTTGAAAATCGCCGCTGAAGACTTCAAATCTTACGGTGAAAAAGTACTTGAGACTTTTAAACAGCGTGCGATCAAAAAGAATATTAAACTTGCTGATCCGAACTATGAAGGTGTAAGATTAATTTTTAATGACGGCTGGGCACTGTTGAGACTTTCATTACACGATCCTAATATGCCGTTGAATATTGAAAGTAATGTTGTTGGTGGTTGCAAGGTGATCGCTGATCAGATCAAGGAACTTCTCAGCGGTTTTGAATTGTTGCAAGTGACGATCGATTAAAAAAATTTTTTTCAAAATACAAATAAAATTTATGACTGTCGTATAAATTCGGCAGTCTTTTTCATTGTCAAAAAATTTTAAAAAAGGTATTGACAAGGATATATATATATAATATTTTTAACTACTTTTAATGGAATGTAAAAATTATCAGGGAGATGTTTTTTGATGGCTATGACGATTTTGAACAATTCAGCGGCAAATATGACGCTCGGTGAACTAAATAAAAATATCAACAAAGTTGGTAAGCAACTCAAAAAAAATGCAACCGGTCAAAAGATCAATAGTGCCGGTGATAACGCTTCTGATTTTGGAATCAGTGAACAAATGCGTGCTAAGATTCGCAGTCTTGAGCAAGACCTTCAAAATGTCCAAAATGGTTCTTCAATGTTAAAGACAGCTTTAGGCGGCATTCAATCAATCGTTGATGAATTGAGAGAGCTTAAAGAATTGGCGATTGATGCAGCGAATGATTCAAATACTGATGCAGATCGTGCAACTATGCAAAAAGTTTTGAAACAGAAACAGGCAAATATTGATAATATCGCCACAACTACCACTTTTAATACTAAATCAATGCTTGACGGAAATTATGAAGTTCCTCATTGGAGAGAAAATTATTATATTCGTTACGATCACGGCAGTAATAATGACGGTCATACATTAACACTTCAAAGTAATGAAGTAATTAAATATATGACACTTGATGACGGTGAAGATTTAACAGGATTAACCACTGAACACGGTAAAACCATTCATAATGAACCTATTAATGTAATTGAAACATTGAATACTGTTACAGGACTTGCTTCAAATTTTGAGGCAATGCACAATATATAACTTTTGCAGATGGTGTAACTTCTGTTGAAACGAAAGATACGGCGTTGTATTCTCTTAGACCGCAAAATATTATTGACGAATCAATGGGCTATATTGTGCCTAATCGCAATTTCATTCGTTCCACCGGCGGAGCTCCGATCGCTGTAAAAATGGATTTTACCGGTGCAAAAATCGGTAACAACTACATTTTTGATAAGAATGGTCACGCTGACGCTTCAGACATTTTAAAATTAGACGGTCAAGGTTTTTCATTATTTTTCAGTGATTCTTCAAGAAACGTAACTATTAAATTTAGTACTTCTACTAGTGATACAACAATGAATGCTCATTGGAATAGATATCAATCTGAAGAAACATTAAGCGATAGTGATGAGGCTAATTCTAATGATGATGATGCAAACAGCGGTGATATTGAATACACAATCGGAATATCAGACCTTAATAGACAAAGTGGAGTAACCAGCGATCAATTTACAAAATTTGTTTTTGATGCTTTGAAAAATTGTTACGATAGAAGAGTTTATGCAAATGGAACGCACGTATATAACTTGCAAGATAATGTCGGTTGCACTACTTTAAAAGATAGTCCGACAGGTAGTAACTATCTCAATGACAGTAGCATTGGCGAAGATAGTTTCACGTTGTCGCAGAAACATAATCTTAGAATGGCAAAAGATGAAAATGGAAATTATTATATTACAGCCTATCAACGTTATTCTCATTCATTAGGAATTTTAGACGAAGGCTATCTTGGGCGTGCTCTTGAGTCAGATTCCTCAACGGACACTGAATGGTGGAAATTTAAAATTTTATCTAAAAATGCTGATGGCAGTTATAATGTTGCTTCCGTCCGTGAAAAGTATGAATATGAAGAATATGAAGGCAATCCGCTTTGGATTCAACACGGTACTAAAGCTAATCAACATACAAATATTTTTATAAATAATATGACTACTTCAGCAATGATGGTAGACGTTGCAGATGTTACTACTAAAGATCGTGCAGTAGCATCTATCGATTATATTGACGTTGCGATTGAATACGCTTTGAATGAGGCGACAAATGTCGGTGCTTATCTTGAACGTATGGAATATACTGAAGCAAATGTCACAACCGAAAATGAAAATACTCAAGCCGCAGAATCAAATATGCGTGACGCTGATATGGCGAAAGAAATTACTGATTATACTAAATACAATATTCTTTCTCAGTCTGCTCAATCAATGCTTGCTCAGGCTAATCAGAATATGAGCGGCGTTTTGAGTTTGCTGCAATAGTTTAATTTGTGTTTTGAATTTTTTGGAGGTGGTCTATAGATAAAATTTTAACTTATTGAAAAATATTTTTAGGCGATATAAATTTTTTTGCAAAGGAGTGATTTTTATGTCTTGGACTTACAAAAAAGACGACAAGTCTCATGATGTTGATGGTCCATCTTCCGTTTCAAGTGCTTCTTTCTCCGGAACAGGCACCTTAGAATTTGAAAATGATGACGATGGAAATCCACCATCTGGTAATACCGTTAAAGCAAGTAACTCAAATTCTTCGATCGATGTCTCCGGTGCTATCAAAAATTCTGAGGTTGAAGGTAGCAACAAGAAGGATAATATCGATACTTCTAATGGTCAAGGCAATACTATTCACGGTAAAGGCGGCAACGATAATATAACAGGTCTTGGTTCTCTTTATGGTGATGGTGGCGACGATCACCTTAATGGTGCAGGTCTTCTTGTTGGCGGAACAGGCGACGATTACATTAATGCTTATGATGTTTGTCATAATTATAATAAAATTAAATATACTAATGGTGATGGTAATGATGTAATAACGAATCACGGCGACAACGATTTTCTTAACGTAAGTGGTGCTGAGGCTGTTCTCATTTCTAACAGTAATTTTGTCTTTCAAATTGGCACCGGAACAGTTACCGTCAATACAACCAAAAAATTTTTAAATGTTTCAGATAGTAAAAATGGAACTAGGACTTTTCTCTATGACGGTTCAAAAGTCCTTCAAGTAGTCGGTAACCAAAATGACAATACAACTATCACTGATGATTACAATAACGGCTATATCTATAACAATGCAAATGGTGTAACGATTGACATATCTAATAAGACGATAAATGAGCAGATCACAAACTCTGATCATGCACAGAAAACTACTATCTTAAGCGGTGCAGGTAATGATACCATAGAAGATCACTCTGCATTATCAATGGTTCAATATCTTGGCGGTAATGATTTTATTGAGTTTCACGATACTCTTCAATTTTATAACTATCTTTCTGACTTTGATGATACTGTCCTTGACAATTCATTAGGTTTGTATGGTCGCGATAATGTCAATCACTACTACGGCGGCGGTCTCGTCGCAATTGATGGTACTTATAATCATAATTCTTACAATTATACAAATGGTAAAATTAGTTTTGATGTCACCAGTGGCGGAAAAATTACCGTTGATAGTAAATGTTTCACTGTCAGAGAGAAAGATGGTAGCGGTTATAAATATACACGCTATTGGGATAATGATTGGCCGAGTCCTTCTAATAATGGGTTAAGAGTTTTTAATTCTTTTGTTTATCGTGATGATGAACGTATTGATGATTACGTTTATTCTGATAATTACGTTGCTACGGGTAAAGGTAATTTTGATAACTCTAATTTTAGCGAAAATTATGCTAAAATCCAAAAACCACAATTTACTACTGCCGCTGACTATATCTATACAAATTTTGGTACAGGTAAAATTCTTGATGCTCTTGATGGTGATGATTATATAAAAAATTGGGGCGCAACAAAGAGTACTATTATTGGTGGTACAGGTAATGACACAATTTATAATGATCATAGCAGTTATACTAGTTATGTAACGATTGATGCTGGTCTTGATGATGATTATATTTACAATAATTCTCAGTACGTTTCCATTGTTGCTGGACTTGGTGCGGATACCGTCTACAACTCTGGCAGTTATGTTACCATTCGTAGTGACGATATTACCGGCGGTGGCATAAATGACAACGATACTATTTGGAATAGTGGTAGTTATGTTACTATCGAAGCAGGTCGTGGTGACGATACAGTTTATAACTATGGAGCTAGTGTTTCTGTTGATGCCGGTGATGGCAATGATTCAATTAATAGTTATGGTGCTTATAACACAATTCTTGGTGGACAAGGTAAAGATTCTATTTGGAGTCATTCCAGTTCTGGTCCTGCTGTTATAGACGGCGGAACTGAAGACGATTATATTTACAATAATTCTTCACAATCAACAATAAGTGCAGGTACAGGAAATGATTCTGTTTGGAATTTCTCTACTTTAGGAGCTGCATTTATTGACGGTGGCACTGAAGACGATTATATTTATAATAAATCTTCGCAATCAACAATAACCGGTGGCACCGGCAAAGATACTATCATTAATACCTCTTCTATTGGTTCTGCAAGTATTTATGGCGGCGACGATCTTAACAATGAAAGTAATTATATTTACAATCAATCTTATCAATCTACCATAACTGCACTTGGCGGCAACGATACAATTTATAATAATTCTTCTACAGGTTCTGCGATTATTGATGCCGGCAATGGTTCAAATTTCATTTATAACAATTCGTCTCAATCAACAATCAAAAGCGGCTCAGGTGCAGACAAAATCTACAATAATTCTTATGAAGGTCGTGCAAGTATCAACTCTGGCGCAGGTACTGATACTATTTATAATCATTCTTACCACGCAACGATCACCGGCGGTCAAGGCAATGACAGCATTGTTGATGATTCTGCTAACTCAATGATCGATTATTATCTTGGTGATGGTAATGATACTATCGTTTTCAGTAAAACCACAGATTATTGGTGTGGCGACAATCTAATTCATTACTATGGCGGCGGTCTTATTGCTTTAAATAGTGGTGTCAGTCAATCTTCTGAAAGTTATTCAAGTAATTCTAATTATGTCTATGTTAATCCTAGCAAGTACACTGTTAAGGGAACTGATACCTTAAGCAGTTTTTCAGTCAGTAGCCTTTCAACTAATGTCAGAGGTATCTTCACTCTCAATGTTACCGGCAATTCTTTAAAAGTTAATTCTAATTGCTTTACTGTTCGTGAAGGCACTTCAACTGATAATTATAAATACACTCGTTATTGGGCTGGTGATTGGATAGGAACTACTTACAAAAAATTTAATTCTTTCGTCTACCTTAACGACATTCACAATCAAGATACTATCGGCACTTATGATGATCCTCATTCTGCAAATAAATACAAAAATACCGCTACTCTTACCTTCACAACTGCTGATGATTATATTTATGTTAATTTCGGTTCAGGAAAAATTATAAATGCACTTAGTGGCGACGATTATATTAATAATTATGGTGCACATCATAGTACTATAATCGCCGGTACAGGCAATGATACAATTTATAATAAGAATGGAAAAAATGATCATACTCATTGTTTGAAAGGTGATAGCAATACACCTTATGTCACGATTGACGGCGGCGAAGGTAAAGACTATATTTGGAATGAATCAACTAATGTTTCTATTAATGCCGGCGTGGACAATGATACCATTTATAATAGTAGCAGTGCCGATACCGTTACTATAGATGGTGGCGTTGGCAATGACACTATTTACAATGCCGGTTCTAATGCTTCAATAGTTGGCGGTGAAGGCAACGACACTATTTCTAACTCCGGTGAGTATGCTACTATTAATTCCGGATTCTTTGAAGGCAGTAGCTTAATAGCTGATACCGATTATGTCAGCAATAGCGGTTATAAAGCTTCTATCGTTACAGGTTATGGAAATGATACCGTTTATAATTTTGGCAGTGGTGATTTAGTTACTATCGATAGCGGCTATGGTAATGACAGCATTAACAATCAATCTACAGGCGGTCCGGCTTATATCTTTGCCGGTGAAGGTCATAATTGGATTAATAACAATGCGTCTAAATCAAAAATAACTGCCGGATCGGGTAACGACACAATTTACAACAATTCTACTGTTACGGCTACAAATGATATTACTAGTATTGAAGCTGGTGAAGGCGATAATTTTATTCAAAATAAATCCGGTAAATCTAAAATAACAACCGGTAGCGGAAACGATACAATTAAAAATTTATCTGGTAATGGTCCTGCTACGATCTTTGCCGGTGATGGTAATAATACTGTTGAAAACTTTTCTTCACATTCAACAATAATCACCGGAACAGGTGATGATACTATTCGTAATTACTCTACTGTATCCGGTGCTAGTATTGTCAGTGGCGAAGGTGACGATTACATTGTCAATAACTCGTCTGCGCCTACTATCATTAGCGGCGATGGCGATGATACAATTTACAATCATTAACTAGTGTAAGTACTGGTACTGGAAATGATCGAATTTACTTTGATCTTTCAAGCGGTGCAACAATTGATCCTGGTGAAGGAAATGACATTGTCAGTATTAAAAGTTCTAGTGGAAATAACAAATTTATAATTGACGACTATAAAGATCATTCACATAATATTGTTTACGGTGCTAAACACGTTGGTGAGGACGATCTCATTGTACACGGCAATACAAATTTTGCAACTATGGCAGTTGGTAAGGAAGAAAGAGATTTGCTTGTGTCATTGGAAAGCGGCGATTTTACTTACTTTGTGGATGTATTAGAGCCGACACCGCCGTTTAATGCTATGGCTGCGGTAATACTTACAAACAACACGTTGAATACTAGCAAGAATAAAGACTCAGATAAGACACTGACGAAGTACAGACTTAATGATATGACAACTGTAGTAGGTGCATTTAATAAAAGTGATGTTGAAAATCTTGATAGTTTTTATGATCTCTTTGCAAGTGCTGATCACACGTTAGACACCGTAACAAATCAGATGGAAGAAGACGGCGGACTCGGATTTAATGTTGATGATAGTATTGTTGCCGGAGTTGTTACTGTTGTTGCTTCAGGCTATGCTTCATTAGGTTCTAGTGTCATTGCAACCGGCAAGGCAGGTCTCACTCGTGATAATGAGCTTACTAAGAGTAATAAAGTCGGCAGGAAGACTGTCACGGTTTCTAATCTTCATTACGATAAAGTCAATTACACCTCTCCGGGTATTGCAAGAACTGACAAAATTAAGGAACAACTCAACTCAATTTATCGTACAACCGGTATCACCATAGAAGGCAATGACGCTTACAATTTTATTGTAGGTGGCAAAGGCAATGATTCGATCTATGGCGGTAACAAAGGTGATGACACTCTTGAAGGTGGAGCAGGAAAAGATACTCTAACCGGCGGTCACGATACTCTTACTGCTGAAATAGTTGATAGAGTTAATAAGTATTTTCCTGAAGCTGATGCTGCTTACTTCCAAAAAATAGAAAAGTATTCCAACACGTTTATTGTTCGTGGATATTCGCCAACAATTCCGGCTTATGCTAATAAAGGTCACGTCAATGAAACTACAATAACTGACTTTGAAGAGCAGGATCAAATTAAAGTTGACACCGGTTTTATTGAATTAGGTGAAATAAAGAACAATGGAACTTTGAGATTAATAATTAAAAATAATAATCTTATTAATAAAAATGGTAAAGAAGTGCCAACTAATCTCAACAAAGGAACAGTTAATATTTTGAAAGGTGTAGGCCAAAAGATAAAAATTATTGATCAAAATGATAATTTTTCTTGTCAAGTGTACGGTGCAAAATCGATAACAGTCGGTGCTGATGACGGTCAAACGATCAATACTGTTTGGAATCCTTCTGTTGTTACGATTGATTCTTCTGAAAGAAATACTTCAGTTGGACTTGTTGGAAATTCAAAAGATAATCTCATTTTCAGCGGTCTTGGTGATAATACTCTTGCAACCGGCAGCGGTAAAGATACCATTATTTATTACGGTGGCAATGATGTGATCACTGATTATACTGAAGGTAAAGACATAATTAAATTGCAAGATAATAACGCTATTGAGTCTATTGATATTGTTGACAGCGATTCTAATAATGCTCAAGATATAATTTATACTTTAACAGATGGTAATTCAATCAGAGTTAATAATGCAGTCACCATAACTTACAAAAATAAAAAGCCTATTTACTCTTATAAAAAAATAACTTTTGTAAAAGACGATTATACTTTGAAAGGTTCCGGCAGCAATTTAACTCTTACAATTACTGATGCTTATATCAAGAAAACTAAAAACACAAAAATTAATACTGCTGAAATTTCTCCGGCTATTAATATCGTTGATGATTCAAATGTTGGTAAAAAGAATGGTCTGGAAATTATTTCAGATGGATTAATCAAAGGTGGTAAAGGTGCTGATACTTTAACCGGTGGAAGTGGCAACGATACCTTAACGGGTGGAGCAGGTAATGATCTTTTTGTTTACACAGCAGGTCATGATATTATAACTGATTATGTGGTCGCAGATAAAATTTCTCTTGAGGCAGATCAAACGGTTGTTTCAAGCTCGTTGGATAAAAAGAATGTCATATTAGTTATGAGTAACGGTGGAAGACTTCAAATTAACAATGGCAAAGGTAAAGCAATAACAATAAACGACGAAAAAATTATTTATGGCAATAGTTTAGCTACATTAGTAAATTCAACCGGTGGAGAGGTAAATGTCTCAAATAATGGACTTATAAAGACTGTAGATGCCTCAAGTGCTAAGAAAGCTGTTACAATCAATGGCAACGATAAAGATAATGTATTGAAAGGCGGAACGGTAGCAGATAGCTTGAATGGCGGTGAAGGTAACGATACATTAATCGGTGGAAAAGGTAACGATACTCTCAACGGTAATGAAGGCAATGATTCATTAGTTGGCGGCGCAGGTGTTGATATTCTCAACGGCGGTGAAGGTAATAATACACTTACCGGCGGCGCAGGCAATGACAAATTTGTTTATGACGGCGGAAAAGATATTATTACTGATTATGCAGCAGGTGATGTTATAAGTTTACCGAGCGGCACAAATTACACTTGGACAATTAGCAAAAAAGATGTCATTTTTGACTTAGGTGATGGAACAATCACGGTTAAAAATGGCAAAGGCAAAAAGATCACTATAAATAATTCTACTCAAACATACAAGACAAATTCTACTGATTCGAGAGTTGCGGCTTATGCTGAATTTGATCAAAATGTTGTGAATGAAACTTGGTTTACTGCTGATGATAATATTGCAGGTAATGATCTTGATTCGATCTTGCAGACAAATTCTATTGATTATTCTACAGAGACTCAGACGGATACAAATATTTTCACGGATATTGATAGTGATTTAGTAACTTCAACTATCGAATCAAAAAAGATTTATCAAAGTCAATCATTAAATAGAAGCTAATAAGATCGTGAACATTAAATACGCTTAGGCTGATTCTAAATAAATATTTCTCTTATATATAATTTTCAACTTTAATGAGGCTATACATATTTGTGTGTTAAGCCTCTTTTTTTTATTTTTAAGTCTGAAAAAAATTTTTTATCTTGAACCTAAAAAGTTTTTTTATTGCGATCGATCAATAAATTTGTTAAAATCGTAGAAAATTAATTTAAGGAGAATTTTTTAATGAGTGAAAATAATTTTGAAACGAATGAAGAATTAAATTTAAACGAATCAGATAAAATTGTTGAGAGCACAACGATCGCTGATGTCTATCGTGCTGATAAACAATTAAGCGGCGTTGTTCGTAAGACGAAATTGATCCACAGCGATTTTTTCAGTGAATTAAGCGGCAATGAAGTTTATCTTAAGCCGGAAAATCTTCAACATACAGGTGCTTTTAAACTTCGTGGAGCTTATAATAAACTTAGTCAACTTACTGAAGAGGAACGACAACGCGGAGTTATCACAGCGTCGGCAGGCAATCACGCTCAAGGCGTTGCATTCGCCGCGCAAAAGTTAGGTATCAAAGCTGTTATTTGTATGCCGGCGACGACACCTATTTTGAAAGTTGAGGCAACAAAAAATTTCGGCGTTGAGGTTGTACTTCACGGCGATAGTTTTGATGATGCGGCGGCTCATTCGTTGGAACTTCAAAAGCAATACGGTTATGTTTATGTTCATCCGTTTAATGATCGTGAAGTTCTTCTTGGTCAAGGAACAACTGCACTTGAAATTATTAACGAATTGAAGGACGTTGACGCGATATTAGTTCCGGTTGGCGGCGGTGGATTCGTCAGCGGTGTTGCACTTGCTACAAAGTTAGTTAGTCCGACAGTTAAGGTGATCGGTGTTGAACCGGAGAATGCGGCTTGTATGAAGGCAGCACTTGACGCTGATCGAATCGTTACGCTTGAAAGTGCTGATACTGTTGCTGATGGCTGCGCTGTTAAAACTGCAGGTGAATTGACTTTTGCATTCTGTAAAAAATATCTCGATGAAATTATAACTGTTAATGAAATGGAAATTATGTCAGCGTTGTTAAGTTTGATCGAAAAGCATAAATTGATCGCTGAAGGTGCAGGAGTTTTATCACTTGCCGCATTGAACAAATTAAATTTCCGCAATAAAAAAGTCGTCGCAATAGTCAGCGGCGGCAATATTGATATTTCAACGATCTCAGCATTGATTGATAAGGCTTTGATCGCACGTGGAAGAATTTTTTGTTTTGCAGTTATGCTGCCTGATAAGCCCGGTCAACTTCTCAACGTTTCGCAGATTCTTACTGATGAAAATGCAAACGTCATTAAACTTGAACACAATCAAGCAAGAGTTACGGATTCATTTAAAAAAGTTGTCCTTGAGGTTACTGTTGAGACTAACAATCAAGATCATATCAACAGAATCATTAAGGCGTTAAATGATCACGGCTATGACGTTGAACAAATTGATCTTCTTCGTTGAGTCCTCAGCCTTCAGTCCTAACGTCTCAGCCCTATTTTTTATTTAAACTTTGTGCTAAATGATTTCCAGCAAATTGAACGAGTTGAACAAGGACAATTAAAATTATTACCGTTGCGATCATTATATCCGGTCTGAAACGTTGATAGCCGTAACGAATCGCAAGATCACCTAAACCTCCGCCGCCGATCGCTCCTGCCATTGCTGATTCACCAACAAGTGCAATGATAACCGTTGTGAGTTGTGCAACGATCGAAGGCATTGACTCCGGCAATAAAACTTTCGTGATAATTTGAAATGGTGTTGCGCCCATAGCTAAAGCCGCCTCAACAAGTCCATAAGGAACTTCTTTTAAAGACGTTTCGACTTGACGACCTATAAAAGGTATCGATGCTATAACTAATGGAACCATCGCCGCTGTCGTTCCGATTGCCGAGCCGACGATAAATCTTGTGAATGGAATAATTGCAACCATTAAAATTATAAATGGGATCGATCTAATCGCATTGACGATCGATCCTATTATTTTGTTTAAAATTGGTGATTCAAGAATTTGACCTTTAGCTGTAACGTTGAGAATAACACCGAGCGGAACACCGATCGCCGTTGCAATGATCATTGAGACGATAACCATATAAACTGTTTCGCCGAGTGCTTTCGTTAAAAGTGGTATTGCATCACTCAACATAAAATTCACCTCTAATTTAATGTAGAATGCAGAATGTAGAATGTAGAATGCAGAATTATTTTTTTGATCTCTTAGCCCTCAGACTTAGCCTTAAGCCCTGTTATAATTTCTTTCGACGTAACCGATAATTTCTAATTTCAAATCTTCGTGACTAAGATAATCCATAGCTTTATCAACTTCGCTTTGTTCGCCGGAAATTCCGATAATCATTCGTCCAAAAGGTATACCGTGAATTTGATCAAGCGTCCCAAAAAGCAAAGTTACATCAACGCCGGAAACTTCTCGAATCATTCCGGCGATCACCGGATCATCAGCACTTTCACCGAAAAATGTTAATCGTAATAATAAAAGGCTGCCGACAGTTTCCTCTTGAGTTACTCTGTTGCCTCTGAATGCTACAGGTAATTCATTACTCAAAAGCACGCTGATAAATTCTTTTGTGATCGCTTGCTGAGGATTTATAAACACGTCGACAACTGATCCTTGTTCAGCGATAACGCCGTTTGAAATTACTGCAACTTTATCGCAAATATCTTTGATAACCTGCATTTCGTGAGTTATGACGACAACGGTTAATTCAAGCGAATTATTTATATCTTTGATGAGTTCCAAAATTGATTTTGTTGTTTGTGGATCAAGTGCACTTGTTGCTTCGTCACATAATAAAACTTTCGGATCACTTGCTAACGCTCTTGCAATTCCGACACGCTGTTTTTGTCCACCGCTTAATTGTGATGGATATTGATTCGATTTATCAGAAAGTCCAACAAGATTTAATAATTCATCAACTTTATTTTTAATTGCTGATTCGTCGACATTTGCAAGCCTCAACGGAAAAGCAACATTATCATAAACCGTTGCGCTTGAAAGCAAATTGAAATGTTGAAAGATCATTCCGATCTGCTTTCTCATCTCACGAAGTTCAGAATCATTCATCGCCGTTAAATCTTTACCATCAACGATCACTTTTCCGGCTGTCGGACGTTCAAGCATATTAATGCAGCGGATCAAAGTTGATTTTCCTGCGCCGCTGAGTCCAATGATCCCAAAAATTTCGCCGCGTCGAATCGTTAAATCAATACCTTTGAGAGCTTTAACAGGTCCAGACGGACTATCATAAGTTTTTTCAATATGTGAAAGTTTTATCATTGAAGGAAACCTCCAAAAATTTTTAATCATTGCAAATTGCTGAAATTATATCATTAACAAAACATATAAGTCAAATATTAAATCCTCAACGATTGCAAATCACAATAAAAATTTTTCTTGAAATAAAATTTTGTTGCAGGTTGAAATTAATTTTGCTACAATAAGAAAAAAATTTTTTTGGAGGAATGAATATGGCTTTTGGCAGACAAGATAACAAGTCCAACGACGGCGCAGATATGAAGATTGTGAAATTTACAACGATGGTGCAGGAAGTTGATCGCTGGCTTCTCGGAGCAAGCGGTCGTAATGGTGGAGTTTTCATTTTTGGTAAGTTCAAAGTTTACTATTCAAATATTTTGAAGAGATACAACGCTGATCAGTTTATAGCCGT
>JAFUZV010000132.1 GCA_017476425.1 Selenomonadaceae bacterium | reverse complement strand
AGCATCGTCAATATTCCATTCCATTCTTAACATATTAAACACCTCTTTCCCTTTGTCAAGCAAATAATCTTTCATAATGTCATTAGCAATACAAAAGTTAATTGCTCTGATCATTGCCTCACCTAATGTTAAACCTTCAGCTATACCGATTTTAATTTTACCGACTAAAGTGCTGTAATTGTTGAGATATTTGCACTTCTTGAGTAACGGCTGATCAAGTCCATAATTGATATTATAAGACTGCACGATCAATTCAAGCGAAGAAGGATCACCGCCAAAAGCATCAGACAATTTCATAATTCAATTTAAAGGTTCTTCTGCGTTGCCATCGTAAAGCACAAAAAATTTCGGAAATGCAAATTTAATCAGCGATTGTTTATGAAAGAATTATATCACAAAGTGAAAATAAAAACAGTGCAACTTTTGATAATTGCACTAGCTACTTTACAAATTGCAAGGAAAAAAATTTTTTAACGAACAACTAAATTTCTTCGTTGAGTCGGAATATTATCAATGATCAAATCCATTAACTTATCAACGTTATAATTATATTCAGCAGAATAATAGATCGGAGTTATAATTTTTACGCCGGTTGCTTCATTAACACGCCGCTGAATTGAAATTGCTTGATCACGCAAAAAATTTTCAAGTGTAATATCCGGCTTATTCAAATTATAATTCCAATGTCGACCTTTCATTGCAACGTCAGATTGATTGATCGCTACTAAAATTCTATCACGTTGAAAGTTCGGAACGATAATTTCATTCAACAATTTATAAGTCGATCCCATATCGCGGTTGATACCTTCAATAATGATCAGCACAAGATCAATCCAGCCGTAATGTCGATCGTCTTTGTAATAATCCTTGAAAAGCAGATCGACGATCTTTTTTGCGTGAATTTTATCTTTAACAACACCGTCACCAAGTCCCGGAGTATCCCAAAATCTTGCAACTTCATTCAATTCATAATAATTCAAGTCCATTGTCTCAGGCTCAACGCCATTACCAACTTTAGCAACTTGACTGCCGAAAAGACAATTCAACGTTGTAGATTTGCCTGCACCGGTTACGCCGGTAACCATAACATCAAGCGGTCGAATTTTCATAACGTGCATTTTATTTCTAATGTCATTCACACGATAATCAGCAAACATAATCGATCACCTTAAATCAAAAAAGCCAATCTAAAAATTTCTTAACGGCTCCGGCAGCAGCACCTACAACTCCACCGGCAACTCTACCGATTCTTTTTCCGGTTTCACCGCCAAAAATTTCACCGAATCTTTCACCATATTCAGCACCTTTTGCAGCATATTCTCTAACCGTTTCACCAAAACTTTTTTGAATTTCTTTTGAATAGTCTTTTAAGTCGTCGTTATCTTTCCACATTTCATCATTAGTTGAAACATTATCCATATAAGCAAGCCGCTTTTCCTTTGGCGTATGCTGAATGATATAATAAAGAAGTTTTGAAAGATTGTAAGGATTTTGTTTATCAAATTCTGATTCTTTATAACCTGCAGAATAATAAATCGGTTCAATGTCAACGCCGGTGCCTTCTTTAATTCTTCGACGAATTGACTGCACTTTATCATCAAGAAATTTTTTCAAAACAGGATCAGGAGCGTTATCGCTATGATTCCAATGTTGACCTTTCATCGCAACATCACATTGATTGATCGCAACTAAAATTCTATCTTTCTTGTTAGTGCCGAGATTCGGAATTATAACGGAGTTGATCAGTTCGTAAGAAGTGCCGAGATCACGAGTACTGCCGTCAAGAATTACAAGGACGAGATCGATCAAAGCATTGCCATTGCGATCGACTTCATTCAATTTCTTGATAATATTTTTTGCGTGTCGATTATCAGCTTCTTTACCGTCACCAAGTCCCGGACTGTCCCAAAGAATTAAATTTTGCAGAGTGTACTTTTCAATTTCCATAGTCTCAGGATCAACACTGAAACCGACTTTTGCAACGTTAGCATCAAAAAGTGCATTAATCGTTGAACTTTTGCCGCTGCCGGTTGCGCCGGTGATCATAATGTTAATTTCAAGCCCGCGAAGATGCAAAATATTTTTAAGCATCTTATTTTTTTCGACTTCCGGCAGTGAAGAATTTTTAACGTCTCTTTCAAGCGCAGAAAAAATATCTTCACGATCATTTTCAGTCATAATTATTCACCTCATTGAAAAATTTTATTTATTTTTGCTATCAATATCAGCGATCATTTTGTCAAGCTCGGCATTAAACTCTTTCATCTCATTAAAGATCGCTTTCATATCGTCGAGCTGCTCACGAATTTCTTTTTTGGGATCATTAAGATCACTTAAATCCGTCAAAATTGATAAATTAATGTCGAGTGCTTTAGCAATTCTTATCAACAACGGCAGTGAAATTGCTTTGTTCGCAGATCCGCTTTCAATGTGTGAAAGATAATTTTTGTTGATATGAACTTTTTCAGCAAGTTCCGCCTGTGTCATCTCATTCAATTTGCGAAAGTAAGCGATACGAAATCCAATACATTTCAATTCAGCTTGAAGATCATCTTTGTTGCTCATTCTCTTCACCTCAAAAGGAATTTTATCACAAATTCAAGTGCTATAGATTTACTTGTTAGCTGTAATTTTTGACTGAATAGATACACTTTGAAAAATTTTTTCAATTCGGCAGGAATAAATAATTTTTTCATTGAATATTTTTTATATATAGTTAAAAAATTTTTTGAAAGAAGGTTTTACTTTGTCAAGAAAAGATGAATTGAAAAATGTTATTCTCAAAACTGAAGAGTTGATCAAAGCTCCGAATTGTTATGCAGGTTTGAGAGAGAAAGCTGAAACTTGGCTTGCAGCGATCGATACTCCGAAAGAATTTGAAGCCGCTGTTAATTTCGTTAAAGAACTCAAAGCTGACATTACTCCGATTGATGGACTTGTTGCATTCGCTCATTCTAAACACGCCGCTGAAATTTTCGGTGATGGTATCAATAATTTTATTGCGCACGCTGAAGAACTCAAAAAATCCGGTGCAAAATATTGTGATTGCGTTGCTTGCAAGCCGTCTCTTGAAATTCTTGCTAATGAGAAATTACTCCTCAAAAGATGATCGCTGATGAAAAAGTTTTTTTTGATAACGATCGTTTTAATTATTGCGATTATGATTCCAAAATTAACACTTGCTGAATCTATTCCGATTCGTGGAATTGTTGAAGGTTTTTATGGTACGCCGTGGACTTTTGAAAATAGGATTGATATGATCAAATTTTGTGGCGATCACAATCTCAACGCTTATATTTATGCACCGAAAGATGATCCATATCACCGAAATAAATGGCGTGAACCTTATCCAAGTGAAAAGATCAATGAACTTGCAAAGTTGATCGAAATTTCTAATCAAAACAACGTTAAATTTATTTTTGCCGTTTCTCCGGGACTTGATCTGAATTACAAATCGAATGATGATTTAACGAAAATGATCGAAAAGTTGACGGCAATTTATAATTTAGGTTGTAGAGATTTTGCAATTTTCTTTGACGATATTAAAAATAAAGATGGAAAATCTCAAGCTGAATTTTTAAACGCCATTCAAAAGAATTTTATCGAAAAAAATAATTTGCCGCCACTGATCACCGTTCCGACTGAATATTTTCGTCAAGATATGATAGAAAAAGGTGTAATTAAAAATTATACGGCGAATTTCACGGCGACACTTAATCCAAAAATTTTAGTACTTTACACCGGTGAAGGCGTTGTGCAACCAGCGTTGACTGATGAACAATATCAAGCGGCGAATGGTATTTATAGTCGACAAATCGGAATTTGGTGGAATTATCCTGTTAATGACTATATGGAAGATAAATTAGCACTTGGAGCGATTGAAAATTTGCCAACAATGTCAGCAATTCCGGCGATCTTCTTCAATCCTATGAAATATGCAAATTTATCTAAGATCGCACTTGCAACCGGAGCAGATTATGCAAATGATCCGCAGAATTATGATCCGCTTGAATCGTGGAATAAAGCGATCGATGAACAATTTGGTGATCTTGCTGAAGAGATGAAAATTTTTGCATCATACTCCAGACATCTTGAGAATAATTGGGCTAAAATTGGTGCGGCTGATGAAAAAATTCCTGATTCAAAGCAAGAATTAAAATCATTGCAGAAGACAATCAAGAAATTAAAATCGAAATTGCCGAAAAATATTTTAAATGAATGTCGTCCGCAGCTTGAAAAATTAGCAAGTGAAATTGAAACGAAAATTAAAAGTGCTAAATAATTTGCAAAAAAATTGACGCTGAATTGAAAGCGTCTTTTTTATTGCCTAAAAATTTTTTCAGTGCTAAAATATTTTTGAAAAACTTTTTTGAAAGTTGATGAGATGATGAATGCAAACGAATTAAATGAATTTATTAGGTTGAGCAAAAAATATCGTGATTCTGTCTTTCGCAGTTACTTCAATGACAAGGTTAAATTGCTTTCACTCTGCAACGCTGTACTTGATACGAATTATAATAATCCTGATGAGTTAATTATAAATAATTTTGAAGGCGTATTTTTAAGCAATTTAAAAAATGATATTTCTTGTAAAATTCACGATCAATATTTAGTCTTGATTGAACATCAGACGACAATCAATAATAATATGCCGTTTAGGTGTTTAGCATATGCAGTTAAAATTTTGGAAAACGAGATTGAAAATCATCAAAGAATTTATCGTGAGCCATTAATAAAATTTCCAGCACCAAAATTTTTTGTATTGTACGACGGCAACAAAGAAGAACCTTTGCAACGTGAATTGAGATTATCAGAGGCATTCGGCGGTGATAATTCGTCTTTAGAATTAGTTGTAAAATCATTCAATATCAACAAGCGATTAAATTCACCGTTGTTATCGAAAAGCAAATATCTAAATGAATATTCAACCTTTGTAGGCAAAGTGAAAGAATATTTATCAGAAGGCTTATCATTGACGCGAGCATTTATAAAAGCGGTGAAATATTGTCTGAAAAATAACATAATGAAAAAATTTTTTGAAACTAAGGGTAAGGAAGTGTTTGAAATGTTAGCACTGGAATGGAATTTAGAAGATGCCTTGAATGATAAATTTCAAGAAGGCATTGAGCGTGGAATTGAACAAGGTATTGAGAAAACGGCAATGAAAATGTTGCAAAAAGATATGAATATTGAAGTCATTCACGAGATTACCAATTTGCCCATTGAACGTATCAAAATTATTGCTAAGAATCTTCATCAGTAAGGCTTTTGAGGTAATTTGAAATGTTAGCACTGGAATGGAATTTAGAAGATGCCTTGAATGATAAATTTCAAGAAGGCGTTGAGCGTGGAATTAAACAAGGTATTGAGCGTGGAATTGAACAAGGCATTGAAAAAGGTATTGAGAAAACGGCAATGAAAATGTTACAAAAAGGTATGAACATTGAGGTCATTCAAGATATTACAAATTTATCTATTGATCGTATTAATGAAATTTCTAAAAAGATTAATCAATGAAGGTGATCGAATTGCCGACGATAAATTTTATCGGTAAGGATAAAGTATCGAAATATCATCAACAAGTGCCTTACAAAGTTTTAAATCACGTTGACGAAAAATCTTGCGGCTCATCTGATAATAAGATCATTCACGGCGATAATTTAGAAGTGTTAAAATCTCTTTTGCCGGAATATCAAGGCAAAATCAAATGTATTTATATTGATCCGCCGTACAACACCGGCAACGAAAATTGGATTTACAACGATAACGTCAATGATCCGAAATTGCAAAAATGGTTAGGTCAAGTTGTTGGACGTGAAGGTGAAGACTTTAACAGACACGATAAATGGCTTTGTATGATGTACCCACGACTTCAATTAATGCAAAAGCTGTTGAGTGATGATGGTGCAATATTCATTTCAATCAATTTCAAAGATGAATTTCATTATTTACGTTGTATTTGTGATGAAATTTTTGGCGTGAATAATTATGTTGGAACGATCACTTGGGAATCAACTACTCAACCGACTAACTCCGGCAATTCTAAATTTGGCTTGCAAGTCAAAACGGAGCCGATTTTATTTTATAAAGGTCGCAATGCCGGAAATATTTTTAAACTTACGCCGTCAGAAATTAAAAATTCATATCCACACGAAGGCAGATTTGGTAAATGTCGATTTGAAATTATCGAAACATCAGATGCCGGCAGTTTTAATCGTCCGACGATGAAATTTAAAATTCTAGGTCAATATCCACGTGAAGGCAGACGCTGGAAAATCGGTGAAGATACAGCACGGCAACTTGAATTAGCAGGCAAAGTTGAAATTGTCAACGGAATTGTCAAGAAAGCTGTTTATCCTGAAGATGAAATTGACAAGGTGAAATATCAACCGTTTTGGTCTCACTTTAAATCTGAAGAATATGGAACGGCACAAAGCGGAAAAGAAATTTTAAATACGATTATGAATGAGTCGCTGGGTTTTGATACAGTCAAGCCGCCGAAATTGATCGAAGGACTTCTGAGTCATTTAGACAAAAATATAATTGTCCTTGACGCATTCGCCGGTAGCGGAACGACTGCACACGCAGTTATCAATCTAAATAATTCTGATGGCGGCGATCGAAAATTTATTTTGATCGAACGAGAAAATTATTGTGATTCAATCACTGCCGAACGTGTCAGACGAATTGGCGGCAAATTTAATTATTATGAAGTTGGAGGTGATCGAATTGCCGACGATAAATTTTATTGGTAAAGATAAAGTATCAAAGTATCATCAACAAGTGCCTTACAAAGTTTTGAATTACGTTGACGAAAAATCTTGTGGCGAATCAAAAAACAAAATCATTCAAGGCGATAATTTAGAAGTTTTGAAATCTCTTTTGCCGGAATATCAAGGCAAGATCAAATGTATCTACATTGATCCGCCGTACAACACCGGCAATGAAAATTGGATTTACAACGATAATGTCAACGATCCGAAGTTGCAAAAATGGTTAGGTCAAGTTGTTGGACTTGAAGGTGAAGATTTTAACCGACACGATAAATGGCTGTGTATGATGTATCCACGACTTCAGTTAATGCAGAAATTGTTGAGTGATGATGGTGCAATTTTTATAAGTATCGACGATAATGAACTTTGTTATTTGAAAATGATCTGCGATGAAATTTTTGGCAAGAATAATTTTGTAGATATTTTTTCTTGGAGAAAGACAGAGACTCCGGCTAATCTTGCAAAGAAAACTAAAAAATCTATTGAATATGTTATTTGCTATACTAAGACGGATATTAAAATAAAATTTCGTGGATTAAAGAAAGTCAGCAAGAGTAGTAACGGCTTAATGAATCAAACAAATTCAGAAAAGGAATTGATTTTTCCTGCAAATTATGTTGATACTGCTCTGCCGAATGGTACTTATCTAAAAAAAGAATATGGAACGCCTTCATATAAAATTTTTTTATTAGAAGATACCGAAGTGGAAAATGGTTATTTCACAAAACCTGTAAAACTTTATGGAAAATTTAAATGGTCACAAGAAAATTTGAACAAAGAAATTTCTCAAGGCACAAAAATTTCAATAAGGACTCTTGCATTCTCACCATCTTATGAAAAGAAAGATTATGAGCCGGAAGTGCCGCCGAATATAATCGACAAAAGTTTTGGAGTGCAAACGAATGAACAAGCTACAGCGGAATTAAAGAAAATTTTTGACGGCGAAAAAGTTTTTGATTTTCCAAAGCCGCCTTCTTTAATTGAATATCTTATAAATTTTATATGTGATTCTGAGAGTATTATATTAGATGCATTCGCCGGAAGTGGTACGACTGCACACGCAGTTATCAATCTAAATAATTCTGATGGCGGCGATCGTAAATTTATTTTGATCGAACAAGAAAATTATTGCGATTCAATCACTGCTGAACGTGTCAGAAGAATTAACGGCAAATTTAATTATTATGAACTCGGTGAAGAAATTTTTATCAACGGCAAAATCAACAAAAATATTTCAATCGATCAACTTCGTGATTTTATTTATCTCAGTGAAACTGGACAACATTCAACGTCTAATGAAAAATATTATTTAGGAACGTTTGAAGACACTGCATATTATTTTTATTATGAACCTGATCAACAGACTTGTCTTGATTATGAATTTTTTTCAACGCTGAAGGATCAAGCAACTTACAAAGTAATTTATGCAAATACTTCAACGCTAGGTAAAAAATTTCAATCGAAGTACAATTTGAAATTCAAGAGTATACAAGATGATATTTTTGCATTTAATGGATTACAAAGGACGTGATAATTTGAACGAATTGAAAATTATCGATGCACATTTACACTTCGCTAGAGAATTTTATTTTGATGAAATTGCTATCACCGCCGGACATAAAAATAACGCCGATCACCTTGCCGAATGTTATAAAAATCTCGGAATAATTCACGGCATTGTTATGAGCAACGGAACTTTAAATGTTGAAAGTCTTCAATATCCAAAATTTTTAAGTTATTGCGTCGGACTTGATAATTGGGTTATGAATAAATCGACTTTTAAAAGTAATTTGCTGCTGATTGAAGAGAATCTTAAACGGCGTGAATGTGTCGGCGTGAAACTTTATCCGGGTTATTTGCATTTCTACGTTTCAGACGACGATTTAAAACCTATTTATAATTTAGCGGCGAAATATGATAAACCTGTTGCAATTCATACCGGATTGACTGCAATGACGAATGCTTATTTAAAATATAGTCATCCATTAGTGATTGACGAAGCCGCCGCAAAATTTCAGAACGTTAAATTTGTAATGTGTCATTTAGGTGAGCCTTATATTAATGACGCTGTTGCAGTGCTTTCAAAAAATCCTAATGTAGCCGCTGATCTTTCCGGAATGCTTGAAGGAAAAATTTTTGATATGGATCAATTCCTCACGAAGAAAAAATTTTATATTGATCAACTGCGTGGCTGGCTTGAATATCTTGACGATTATACAAGAATAATGTTCGGAACTGATTGGCCATTAGCGAATTTGAATGACTACATAGAATTTACAAAATCATTCATTCCAAAAGATCAATGGTCGCAAGTATTCTATAAATCAGCAGTGAAAATTTATCATCTTGAAAGAATTTTGAATTAATGTTAAAATTATAATTTGCAAAATTTAGAGATGAAAATTTTTTTAATTCTACATTCTACATTCTACATTCTTAATTAATTTAGAGGTGAATTATATTGAGAGCAACGCAATTATATGCGCCGACGCTGAGAGAATTTCCGGCAGAGGCAGAATTAATCAGTCATAAGTTGATGATGAAAGCCGGATTGATCAGAAAAGCCGCCGGTGGAATTTATTCTTATTTACCGTTAGGTTGGCGGACAATTCGCAAGATCGAAAAAATTATTCGTGAAGAAATGGACGCAAAAGGCGGACAAGAAATTATGATGCCGATCACTCAACCGGCTGAAATTTGGCACGAATCTGGACGCTGGGCAGTTTACGGACCTGAAATGATGAGATTGAAAGATCGTCACGGGCGTGAATTTGCACTTGGACCAACTCACGAAGAAATGATCACTTCGTTAATTCGATCTGAAGTCAAGAGTTATAAGCAACTGCCGTTAATGTTGTATCAAATTCAAAATAAATATCGTGATGAAATTCGTCCGCGTTTTGGATTGATGAGAAGTCGAGAATTTATTATGAAAGATTTATATTCGTTTGATAAAGACGTTGACGGAATGAATATTTCTTATCAGAAAATGTATGATGCTTACGACAAAATTTTTACACGTTGCGGCTTGAAATTCAGACCGGTTGAAGCTGACAACGGAGCGATCGGCGGCGGACATTCTCACGAATTTACAGTACTTGCACCTAGCGGCGAATCGTCGATCGCTTATTGTGAAAGTTGTAATTATGCTGCAAGTGATGAGAAAGCTGAATTGAAAATTATTCAAGCTGAAGTTGAAGAGATGAAACCGCTTGAAAAAGTTTCAACGCCTGATTGTCATACAATCGAAATGGTTAAGGACTATTTGCAAGTGCCGATCGAAAAGACGATCAAAGCCGTTGCATTTCAAGATGATGACGGACGATTGATTTTAGCATTCGTCAGAGGTGATCACGAAGTCAACGAGATCAAAATTTTGAATGCAGTTGACGGAGCATTGCATCTTCATATGGCGGAAGAATCAGCGATCACTGAGGCTAACGGTTGCGCAGGATTTATGAGCCCGATCGGTATCAAAGACGGAACGATCATTGTTGTTGATTCGTCTGTTATGGAAATGTATAACGCTGTTGCAGGTGCTAATGAAGTCGACAAGCATTTTATTAATGTCACGCCGAAAAGAGATTTTGATTCGAGCAAGCTGATCATTACTGATATTAGAATGATCAAAGAAGGTGATCCTTGTCCACATTGCGGTCAACCTGTTAAAATGACTCGTGGAATTGAAGTTGGTCAAGTTTTCACGCTTGGAAATAAGTATAGTAAATCGTTAAATGCAACTTTCCTTGATGAAAACGGCAAAGAAAAATTTTTTGAAATGGGCTGCTACGGAATCGGCGTTGGTCGAACTATGGCGGCGACGATCGAACAGAATAATGATGAACACGGAATTATATGGCCTAGAGCGATCGCACCGTTTGAAGTCGTCGTTGTTCCTGTTAATGCTAAGAATGCCGATCAGCTTGAATACTCCGAAAAAATTTATGATGAACTCAAAGCCGCCGGGATCGATACGATTTTAGACGATCGAAAAGAACGAGCCGGAGTTAAATTTAATGACTGCGATCTGATCGGTTATCCAATTAGAATTACAATCAGCCCGAAGACGATCAATGAAGGCACGATTGAAATTAAAATTCGCAAAACCGGTGAAATGATTAATGTTAATCGTGAAGAGTACAAAGACAAAGTGATTGAACTTCTGAAAAATTTGTAATGTGTTTGAATAATTTATAAAAAAATCCGCTGATCATTTCGATCAACGGAAATTTTTTTATTTATTAATCATTAATTTAATTTTTAATTTCTAATTCCTAATTTCGAATTTCGCATTCCGAATTAATTTTATTTTCCTGCAAGTTTTTTATAACCGGCAATACGATTTTCAGCATCGTGTTGAACTTTTTCAAAGAGTGCTTCAGCTGCTTCAGGATTATTTCTCTTGAGTGACGCATAACGAACTTCACCTTGTAAGAACTCTTGGAATTTTTCAAAATCCGGCTCTTTTGAATCAAGCGTGAAAGGATTCTTTCCAGCGTCGATCAGTTGAGGATTGTAACGCCAATTCGCCCAATAACCACATTGTACAGCTAATTTTCCTTCAAGTTGAGAATTGCCCATACCTTTTCTGATACCGTGATTAATACACGGAGCATAAGCAACGATCAATGAAGGACCCGGATAAGCCTCAGCCTCAGTAACAGCCTTCAAAAGTTGATTTTGATCTGCACCCATATCAACCTGTGCAACGTAAACATAACCATAACTGACAGCCATCATTCCGAGATCTTTTTTCTTAGTCTTCTTACCGGTTGCCGCAAATTGTGCGATCGCCGCCGCAGGTGTAGCCTTTGATGCTTGACCGCCGGTATTTGAATAAACTTCAGTATCAAAGACGAAAATATTTACATCTTCACCGCTTGCAAGTACGTGATCAAGTCCGCCGTAACCAATATCATAAGCCCAGCCGTCACCGCCGAGAATCCATTGTGAACGCTTAACAAAGAAGTCACGATTATTATAAATTTTGTTGAGAAGTTGATCGTTACCTTTTTCAGTCTCAAGCAGTGAAGTTAATTTTTCAGCACGTTCACGAGTATTTTCGCTGACGTTAAGATTTTCTTTCCAATCGATCAAAGCATTCTTGAGATCGTCGCTGACTTTTGCATTGTCGACAGCATTTTGTACATCATCAGCAAGCGATTCACGAACAGCTTTAACGCCTAAGAACATTCCTAAACCATATTCAGCATTGTCTTCAAAAAGTGAATTGCCCCAAGCCGGACCGTGACCTTTAGCATTAGTAGTATAAGGCATAGCCGGAGCAGATGCGCCCCAAATTGAACTACAACCTGTAGCATTAGCGATCATCATTCGATCGCCGAAAAGCTGAGTCAAAAGTTTTGCATAAGGCGTTTCACCACAACCGGCACAAGCTCCGCTAAACTCAAACAATGGCTTTTCAAATTGTGATCCGATAACTGTCGTCTTCTTCATTGTTGAAACTTTAGGTGAAACATTTTTCGGATCAACTGCATAATCAAAATATTGTTGTGCTTTCTTCTGCTCATCATTAAGCGGCGACATCGTAAGTGCTTGTTTAGGACAAACTTGTGCACAGTTACCACAGCCGAGACAGTCAAGCGTTGAAACGGCGATTGTTAAATTGTTGCCTTTTGAAACTTTCGACGGGATCGACTTCATACCTTCAGGAGCTTTTGCAAGTTCATCATTCGTTGTAAGGATCGGACGAATCGCAGCGTGTGGACAAACAAACGAACATTGATTGCAGCCGATACATTTAGATTGATCCCAAACAGGAACTTTGATCGCTGTACCACGTTTTTCATAAGCAGTTCCACCAACTGGGAAAGTTCCGTCAACTAAATTTTTCAACTTGCTGACTGACAAAGTATCACCGTTTTGACGATTCATAACTTCTTGAATGTCAGTTATAAATTCCGGCTCTTCACGATTAACTTTCGGTTTATCCTCTGCATTTTTCCATTCGTCAGCAGGATAATTAACTTGATGAAGTGCCTCAATACCTTTATCGATCGCTGCCCAGTTCATATCAACGATATTTTGACCTTTTTTGCCATAAGAAGTAACAACAGCGTCTTTGAGATATTTAACAGCCTCATCAAGCGGAATAATATCAGCAAGTTTAAAGAATGCTGACTGCATAATCATATTAAAACGACCGCCGAGTCCTAATTCTTGTGCAATTCCTACAGCGTTGATCGTGTAAAGTTTAATTTCATTCTCTGCAATGTAACGCTTATACTTCGCAGAAAGTTTCCACGAAAGTTTTTCATCATCCCAGTTAGTATTAAGTAAAAATACACCACCTTTTTTAAGACCGGCAAGCAGATCATAATGATGAATGTATGATTTCTGCGAACAAGAAATAAAATCAGCCGCTGTAACTAAATATGGTGAAGTGATAGGTTTTTCACCAAAACGCAAATGACTCATTGTAATACCGCCGGATTTCTTAGAATCGTAAGCGAAATAAGCCTGTGCATAAAGATTCGTATGATCACCGATAATTTTGATCGCTGATTTATTCGCACCGACTGTACCATCAGAACCAAGTCCCCAGAATTTACAAGCCGTTGTACCTTCCGGCGTAAGATCGACATTGTGATCATCAGAGACAAGTGAAGTATTAGTAATATCGTCATTAATACCAACAGTGAAATTATTTTTTGGATTATCTTTCGTGAGTTCGTGGAAAATTGCAAGAAGTTGATCCGGTGTAGTATCTTTACCACCGAGACCATAACGACCGCCAACAATGATCGGCTTAACGTCACTATCGTAATAAGCAGATTTTACTTCAAGATAAAGCGGTTCACCAACTGCGCCGGATTCTTTAGTACGATCAAGAACAGCGATCTTTTTAACCGTCTTCGGGATCGCATTGAAGAAATGTTTTAAAGAGAAAGGTCTGAATAAGTGGACACTTACAACGCCGACTTTCTCACCTTTTGAATTAAGATATTCAGCGGCTTCCATTGCAGTCTGACAAACTGATCCGATCGCAATGATAACTCTTTCAGCGTCCGGCGCACCATAATAATCAAATAAATGATGTTCACGACCTGTGATCTTTGCAACTTCAGCCATTGCATTCTCAACAATATCCGGCAGATTGTTATAATACTCATTCGCCGTTTCACGAATTTGGAAATAAACATCAGGATTAGTTGCAGTGCCTCTGATCACCGGGTGATCAGGATTCAATGCACGACGACGAAATTCATCAATAGCATTATAATCAACAATATTTGCAAGATCGTTGTAATCGATAACTTCGATCTTTTGAATTTCGTGTGAAGTTCTAAAACCGTCGAAGAAATTAATAAACGGAATGCGACCTTTGATCGCTGAAAGGTGAGCGACTGCCGCTAAATCCATAACTTCTTGGACGCTTGCTTCAGCTAACATTGCACAGCCTGTTTGACGAGCCGCCATAACATCTTGATGATCGCCGAAAATATTCAGCGTCGAAGTTGCTAAAGCTCTTGCACTGACGTGAAATACTCCGGGCAATAATTCACCGGCAATTTTATACAAATTTGGAATCATCAACAAGAAACCTTGTGAGGCAGTATAAGTTGTTGTTAATGCTCCGGCTTGTAATGAGCCGTGAACTGTTCCGGCTGCACCGCCTTCACTTTGCAATTCAACTAAACGAACTTTCTGACCAAAAATATTTTTTGTTCCTTTTGCCGCCATCTCATCAACGTGCTCAGCCATAGGACTTGACGGCGTGATCGGATAAATTGCCGCAACATCAGTAAATGCATATGACACATAGGCGGCGGCTTGATTGCCGTCCATTGTCTTCATTTTTTTGGAACTCATAAAACTTTCTAAGTCTCCTCTCAATTAACAAAGTACAATTTATTATAACACGTTGATTATAAATTGCAACAAAAAAAGTTATACTAAAAAATCTTTGCTTTGAAAAAAAATTTTTATTTTGAATGTTTTCAGAAGAGATTTTATTTTATGCAAGCAGGGAAATTTTTAAATTAGTTGAAATTAATTTTTAAAACGTCGTCGAAGTT
>JAFUZV010000003.1 GCA_017476425.1 Selenomonadaceae bacterium | reverse complement strand
GCAATTTTCCGAGTTTGTAAGGAGTATGAGCGTCATATTTGTCGATCATTTGACCGAGCCACCAGCCGCTTGCATACCACGCACGATCCATAACTAATTTAACGTCTTTTCTGTGCTCTTCTGAAGTATCAATATCGCCGTCAGGATTGTTATCAAGTAAATAATAGAGTTGTTCAGTTTCATATTTTGCTAATTTCCAAGCCTCTTTGCCTTCTTTCGTCCTATCACCGAACAAGCCGTTAACAAAAAAGGCATCTTGAATGTTTTGCAAAATATCAATTTCAAGTTCTGTAAATTTCGTCGTGATTTTTGCTTTACCGATCTTGTCGAGCTTTTCAAATACGCTTGTAACTGCCTCAAGTGGATTTTTAATTTTGGCTGATTCGTTATTACTTGTATTTTCAACCGGCTTGACTTCTGCTGATTCGCTTTTGTCAGCTGTTGGAATTTTAACAACTTCCGTTTCTTCAAGGGCTTTCTCTTCACTGATACGGCTTTTCTTGCCATTCTCATCGACTGCGTAATAATAAACGCGTCCATTTTTCGCCGTTGTTTTTTCAATCTTTTTCATTGTTGCTGCCTCCTCAAAACTTCAAAATTGTTTAATTGAATTTTATATTTGTATTGTACAACATTTTTATTGTTTGTCAATACTTTTTTGAATTTTTTATTGACATTTACAATTTTTTTATTGTATAATTCATTTAAGGAGGTGTAACAATGAATTTGAATTTAGAAAATAAATCAATCGGCGAACAAATTAAAATCATTACTCTTTTTAGAGGTTTAACTATGAAACAACTCGCCGAAGAACTCAACAAAAGATTTGGCACTAAACATTTTCAACAAACCATTTCTAAAAAAATTAAAACTAATGTTTTCAGTTACAACGATTTAAAACAGATCGGTGAAATTCTCGGCTTTGAAGTTGAATTGAAAATGATCGACTAACATTTAATAAGCAATTCCATTTTTTGCGGAATTGCTTTTTTTATCCTCGTGAAGTCTTAATTACACCGGTTACATACATTCCGCTCATATTTGTAAAGTCATTACCTTCTACAACTTTGCCGCGACTTGTACTGTTTCCTGCGTATCGACTGCCGCCGGTTGCTACCACTACGTGTTGCATATCTCCATAAATCAACATATCACCAGGCTCGATCGTTGCCTCACCTGCGTTTTGATATAAACCTGCGGCTTTTGCGTCCGCCACAAGCGTTGGAACATAAACAACGCCATTATCATATTCTTGCGCTCCAAATTGCGAATAATAACTTGAAATGCCGGTTGCTGCCCAACAACATCCATTTCTAGGATCAGGTGTATAACTTTGACCTTTGAAGGCTTGAATGCCTTCTGTTAATCCTGCTTTTGAGGTTTTCCTCGCCTTTCCGCCTTTAGGTGTAGTTGTTGGCGAAGGATTTACATTGCCTTCAGTCGTTGCGCCTTCTCTTGAATCTTGTTCGACGATATAATCAAGTGTCAAATCCATATAATGTTGATTATTTTCAATTCGGTGTGAATCACTCATTATCATAAATTTACCTTTAATCTGTTCTTCTTGCACTTCGATAGCGTAGCCGCTGATACATTGAATGCTGCCGAGTGCACTTAACGAGCTATGCTCCTTCTTCTTCTGCAATAACAATTTCGCCGCTTGTTCGGTGTTTTGCTTGGAGTCAAATTTATAAACCTTTTGAAGAAGTCCATATTTTGAAATTTCGTCGCTAAGTTTAATGTAACCCGTTGCATCGCCTTGATCATTGACGATCTGCACTTGATTAACCATATCCTCGATAGATTCGCCGTGCTTTGCCGTTAAAAGATTAGTTTTATCAGTGATTTGAAATTCTTCGATCACTTCATCAGCACGAACAACATTTAAAACCTGCTGACCGCCGCCATTATCAACCATCACCATTTTATAACGCCAGCCTGTCCAAGTTTTAACGACGTTTAACGCACGATTGATTATTTCAGTGCCGGTCATAGGATCAGCAACAAAATCACAAGTCTTATCAAGATCGCTATGCAAAGTTCCAACTGTTACTCCAAGTGTACTGCAGACTTGTTGAATTATCGCTGAAGCCGTCATATTTGAAAATTTCGCTTGCATTTCCGATTTCGCCAGATAAATCAAATTATCGTAAGCTATAAAACTCATCGTATAAGTCGAACTGTCTCGATCTCTAAAAAAAATATTGCCTTCAAACAATAAAAATTCACTGCCGCCTGCGTCTTGATACTTCATTTGGATTCTTGCTCCAACGTCAATTTGTATATTCGTGAATTTGTCATCTTTTTTGGTGTAGACAATTTCAAATTCTAACTTTCTGCCGGCTTCGCTTAAGTTGCCTGACCAAGTTGCACGGACTACATAAGCAGTAAAGTCTTTATTGTCTGCCTTTAAAAGAAAGTGAAAGCCTTGCATACCGCTGACATTTCGACCGTTTTCCGCTTTAGTTGAAGAATTATTTTCAGTTGTCCGGCTTAACGTTTCGGCTTGCTGTTGATTCTTCTTGCGAGTAATTTCACGCATTCTATCTTCTTCTTGCTTGCTGATCGTCGACATTTTATTTCACCACTCAATTTAAAACTCGATCATAAGCTCTATTGTTACTACTGCTTTTTCGATTAATTGACCACGAACGGGGATTAAATGAACTTGCTTGAAATTTTCCAATGCTTGTCCCGTTAACCATTATTGCGCCGTCTCTTCCAAAACTTATGGCATCACCTGCTGAAACTCCGCCGCGCATTATCATTTTACCAATCGCAAGATAACCCGCTTGCTTATTCGTCAAACCGGCTTGACCAACAGCGTTGGTTATTGCATTTAAAGGTGACTGACCATTCAAAATATTTCTCGCCGCGTTTAAGCCCATTTTTTGAAGGTATGATAATTTTTTTCGTTCGTTTAAACCTGTTGTATCATCTTGCTTTGCAGGATCAGTTTCTAATTCTCTATACTCCTTAAGTGCCAACGAATAATAGACATCGCCTGAGCCGTCTTGCTCGCCATATTCAAATGACTCAATTAAACAAGTGAAATGGACTGAAGAACCGCTGATTGTCAGCTCTATGGCTTCATTTGACGTGCGCCATTTTTCAATCGAATCAACGATTCCCCACGGAGCACCGCCGCCTTTTGAAAAATTGTATTCTTGCGCCGGTAAGAAGGACGAAAGCGTTATCGTTTTAAGCCCTGTTTTGCCTTTCATCAAATAATCGCCGAACATATTAATATTAACAACTTCATTATTGTTGTTAACCGTGCACTTGTACGACTCAGGAATAACCGGCAGATTTATAGTTGAACCTTCAGCGGCTAATGAAATGGAAATATCTTCGCCGCCGTTTTCACCTAAAAGCCCGCTAATTCGGCTATTAAGGTAAGATTTACCAGCATTTTTAATTAAACCACCTAAACCCATTTTAAATCACCTCACAGCTCCGACGATTCTGTTATTTGCGTGCGCTTGAAACCAGAAAACCATTTTATTAACAACTCTGTCAGTGATTTTTGCAATGTCGCTTTCTTCTCTGACAACAACGGTATCTGCAATTTTCGCTATTGTTAAATTCAAATTCGGTGCGTAAACATTTTGACCTTGATTGTTAGCGTGAATGTTACTTTGTGCATTGCTCGTTGAGGCTTGATAAATATTCGTCTGAGGATTGCCTGTCGCCTCTGATGAATGATTATTACTTGAAGGATTGCCGGTATCTTCCGCCGATCTTTGATTCGTTGACGGATTCCCCGTCGATTCTGCATTTTGAATATCGCTTGACGGTTGTGAATTCGATTCGCTACGAATATTTGAATCAGCGCTGCCGGTTTTTTCGGCTTGTAAGATATGTGAATCAGCATTATTCACGACATCGTTACTAATTTTAGTTGCAGGATTTTTGACCGTGTCATTGCTGAAAATGCTTGAAGGATTCTTGACAGTTGCAAGATCAATATCGCTTTGAGGATTCGACACCGTTTCATTTTTAATGTCGCTTGTAGGATTATTAACAGTCGAATTATTAAAAATGCTTGACGGATTTTTAACCGTGTCAGTTCTATGATCAATTTGAGGATTATTAACATATTCACGATTAATATCACTTTGTGCATTGTTAACATACTCACGATCAATATTGCTTTGTGCGTTATTGACATATTCACGATCAATATTGCTTTGAGGATTATTAACATACTCACGATTAATATTGCTTTGTGCATTGTTAACATACTCACGATCAATATTGCTTTGTGCATTATTAACATATTCACGTGCTATATCACTTTGAGCATTATTAACATATTCACGTGCTATATCACTTTGAGCATTATTAACCGTGTCAGTTCTATGATCAATTTGAGGATTATTAACATATTCACGATTAATATTTGTTTGTGCATTGTTGACCGTTAAAAGATCAATATCACTTGTAGGATTTTTCACCGTCTCTTTACTGAAAAGGCTTGATTTATTGCCGGTATCCGCCGCCTCGTTTATGTCGCTTTGCACGTTGCTGGAATATTCTTTTTGAAAATTGCTTTGTGCATTGCCTGTGCCTTCAAAACTCTTGACATTTCGATCGGCGTTGCTGACAAATTCTCGATCAATTTTGCTTGTAGGATTATTGAAATTTTCAACTTCTCTGATCTTGCTTTGTGAATTGCTGACTGTTCCATTTTTAAATGCAAACGGTAACATTGAAATTGGACTTTGTGACATTGCATTATCAAAGCCGCGTTGATATTCTTCTTGCAGACTTCTTGAATGAGGGACTATTCTCGTGCCGCTCGGTAAGTCGATTAACTCCGGGCCCTGTTCGTGCACCCAAGTTTTACCACCGCGCCAAAAGTTCGTACCTGTAAAGTTATGTCCTACATTTTCACTTGACGGCGTTGTCGTTTCTGCACTTGCCGCCGCCACCGCTGGTATCGTTACAACAGGCGCGGTTATTTGTATGTTTGAGATCGCCGCCGCCGCATTCTGCATCGCTACTATTACCGTTTGAATTGCGCCGTCAATGTTTAACAACGAAGTCGCCGCCGTCAAAGCGTTATCACCTAAACTTCTTACGCTTTCAAACGCCGCTAAAGAAGTATCACCTAATTGTTTGATAAATTCTTTCGCTGTGTTTGCAATTTCGCCGAGTTGCTGAATTGCGTCTTTGCTTGCCGTTGAGATTTCGGAATGTTGTTGCAACGCCGTTTTATTCGTGTCAAGTGCCATATTAATGCCGCTGACATTATCGTTGACGGCTTGCATTGACTGTTTGACCGCCTCTGTGCTTTGTGGTAAGGCTTGCGCCGTTTGTGTAAATTGCTGATTTACTTGATCAATGCTTTGACTTGTGCTGCTAAGGTTTTGATTGATTTGTTGAGTTGTCTGTGCATTATTCAAAATCGCATCAGCATTGACTTTTGACGCTTCACCAACGTTGTCAAGTCCGCTTTGCACTTTTGAAGTATCTAACTCAGCAACTACAACGCCGCCGCCACTTCTGTCTAAACTTGCATTTTCTGCCGCGTCCGCCGCTCTGCGCCTTGAGATCGCCGCACCTGCCGCCGTTGTGTTACGTTCATTCGCTGTCACTTCCGCCGCCGCTAAGTCTCTTGCTTCCTGCGCCGCTTGCGTAGTTCGCCCCATTAGTCGATCAATTCCACTACTTATCGTGTCAATGAAATTCTCGAAAAATCTCACAACACCGCCGAAGATCGACATAAAGATATTTTTAATACCTTCCCAAGCCGCTGACCAGTTGCCAGTAAATACGCCGGTAATAAATTGAATAATTCCACTCAAAACACCGGCGATCGTTTCAACTACAATCATTATCGCTTTAACAATTCCCTCAATCGAAGTTGCTATTACGATAACCGCCGCCGTGATCGCTGATCCAAGCGTGTTAATTATTGCCGACATCGCCTCACTACTCGTTATACTGCTGCCGGTTAATCTATTCCAACAAGTTATGATCTCGTCAAATGATTTGCTGATACTCGAAGAAAAGCCGTTAAAAGAAGTTTTCAGAGAATCAACAACATCAGTAACCGCAAATTTGATCTTGTTCCAAACATTTTCGGCTACTGCTTTAAACGTTTGCCAATTCGCCGCAACTAACAATGTTATTGCGCCGATCGCTAGCAACGCCGCGCCGATCGGGCTTGCTACTAACGCCATCGACATTGATCGGATTCCGTAAGTTATCAGCGTGAATAATCCTTGCAGACTTCCGATCATTCTTATCGTCGTTATGATTCTGCCGATCGCTCCGGCTATCAAGCCTGGTGATAACAATATAAAACTCAAGAATTTTGCAAAGCCTAAGATCGCTGTTTGTGCAAAGCCGGTTATCGCCGCGCCGATTCTTCCGAATATCGTCACGCCGTTTGCGCCGACTAAGCCGAACGATAACGCTAATGACGTTAAGCCCGTTTTCAATGCCGCCATTGCCGCTGTTCCGTTTCCGGCTAACACCGTCATTATCGTTGTCGCTTTCGCTAACCTTGCAAACGGTATCAATAAAAATGTTCCTAGACTTCTCAACGGTGACAACATTGCATTTAAAGACATTAACGCAACATTTTTCAAGACGCTAAATCCCGTACTGAGTGCCGCCAACTTCGGTGCTAATAACGCAGTGAACGATGTTGCCGTTGCTAATTGTGCACCGATCGGAGCTAAAAAGCCAACGAGTTTACCGAAAACCGTTAAACTTGCACCGAGTGTTAAAATTGCGCCTGTCATTGCAACAAAGCCCATTGAAATTTTTAATATCGTCGTTAATGTCCCGTTGTCAAGTTGCATAAACCTCTTTATCAACTGCGTCACTCCGTCGATCAGCGGCGTTAAAAGCGGCTCTAATGCTTTGCCGATCTTATGGACGAAAGCGTCAAAGGTTGACATCATCAATTTAATTTTGCCGCCGAACGTTGCTTGCATTGCGTCAAATGCCGCTTCGCTCTTACCTTTAAAAGATTGAAATTTGTCTGCAATTCCCTTTAAATCCGCCTCAGTTGCACTTGTCGACAGCATTTTTCTTGTAACGTCATCGCTTGCCGCGTCACCAAAAAGTGACTTCATCAAGCCTTGACCTTGTTTAAAATCCATTCCCTTAATTCGTTCGTGGAGTTCTTTCACTATGTCGATCATCGGGCGCAATTTGCCTTTTGAGTTTAAAGCCTCAACGCCTAACGCTTTCAACTTGTCAGCACTGCCGCCGACATTTTCCTGTAGTCTGACAGTTGTCGCCGTTGCATTTTCCATATCTTTGACAAGTTTATTCAACTCTTTGATCGCGTCGTCGGACTTCAAAACTTTTGACAAGCCAGGTAAGGCATACATACCGAACACTTTTTTAAGTATCGGCGATAAATCTGCGTCTGACATATTTTTAACCGCGCCGCTTAATTCCGTCACAATATCAACCATCGATCGCATTTTGCCGTTATCGTCAAAAACTCTTACGCCTAACTTTGCCAACTTGTCAGCCGCACCATCAGTATCAGCCGCCAATCGCATATAAGCATTTTTTAACGTTGTACCAATATTGCTTGCACCTATGCCATTGTTAGCAAACACGCCCATCAATGCTGTTACTCTTTCGATCGATTCGCCAAAACTCGCCGCAACGTTGCCGCCACCTTGTAACGCTATTGCAAATTTATCATAACTCATTTTTGACTTGTTACAAGCCGCTTGAATTACGTCTGCTACTCTTGACGAATTCGCCGCAATATCGCCAGACTTCATATCCCAAATTGACATTGCATTAGTCATTACATCCGAAACAAGCCCGATATCTGCGCCGCTTGCTTCCGCCGCCATTCCGATCGCTTCGATCGTGCCTTTAATCATTTGAGTATTAAAGCCGCCTGCCGCTAACTTCGCCATTGCTTTTGACGTTTCATTGATCGTCATCGGTAATTTACTACCAACATTGATCGCCACATCTTCAAGTTGATGCAACTCTTCAGCACTTGCTCCGGCTATGTGCGCCGTTCTCATTATCGAGTAAGAGAAGTCAGCGAATTGTTTCGCCGCATAACCGATTCCGGCGGTGATACCCGTTGCAACCGGCATCATCGCTTGTCCTATTCCGCTGATCGTCGAGCCCATTCGCTTGATCTCTGCTGACGCTTTCACCGCCGTTCGCTGCGTTTCGGTGAGTTGTTGCCGTACTCTTGTAAGATTCGGCGTAAACGAATCTTTTAATCTGAGTATACAGTCGATTATTGCTGACACAACAACACCACCTTTCTTTTTTACTTATTCTTTGATTTTAAATGTCTAAGTTTTGCCGCGCAGCTTTTGGAACAGCATTTGGTTTTATTATCCGAACGAGTTTTAAATTCTTTGCCGCAAAATTCACACTTTGCAATTCTATAATAATACTTTCTGCCGTTACGTTGCCGAAATGCTTTCTGTGCACAAGCGTGACTACAATACTTTTTATGAGGATTCCATTTGTGTGATTTTATTGGCTTACCACACACCACGCAATTTTTACTTATTTCGCCGGCTTCTTGTCGCTTCTCTTGATAACCTTCAACCAGCTTCGATCTATTAAATCTTCTGCTACAATTTTGACTGCAAAAACTTTGTATGCTTCTTTTTCTTACTCTTGCCATAAAAGTTTTACCACAAGCAGGGCAAATTCTTTCGACTCTTTCTTGCTGGTGATGTTTCTTTTGATGCTCTGATTTAGTCAACATTTCTAAATTTCTAAGTTCATTATTAGAAGGATCAAAGTCAATATGATGAATTTCATAGCCTTTAGGGATAATACATTTTTGACCTTCTTCATAAATTGTTTTATGCAAATATTCCGTCCTTGAATAATGACCCGAAGAATCTCTTCTATACAAATGACCTTTAAAACTAACGTGCTTTTCATCAACATACTCAACTTTTGGGATTTCCGTTTTCGGTTCTCCAAGCACTGTTGTTATTGCCTCTTGTGTCTTTTCGTTCATCTGCGGAATTATCGCCAACAAATGTGCTCTTGCTTCTTCAATTTTCATAGCAATCACTCCTTGACTTTTTATTAAGTGATCGCTACAATATAAATGACCTGTGGCGACCACTGTGTTTTTAGTTTTGATTGTCATTTAAACTTTAACACAAATGGAGCTACAGGTCAATTTATTTTTTGTATGCTTCGTCAATTTCCTTTTGCTCTTTTAGCCGCTGATCTATCTCGTAAGCAATATAAGAATAAAGTATCCTCTGTTCGCCATCGCCCATTTGATAAAACTGCAGCGGCGTTATATTATGCCACAACCATAAGTAATATTGACGCTGAATTTCAGCATCATTTTCAATTAGTTTTTTATTTCTGCGTCAATTTGTACCTGATTCATTTCTATGCCGCTGAGTTCCGTTATTTTCGCCGCTATGTCATTTAACTCACCGGCTGTAAATAAACTTTCAACGATTTTAGGCGGCTCCGGCTCGTGAAATTTCTCTTGCAAGCGGGTATCTCTGAAATTCGGATCGACCGTGCCTTCAATGATCACGTCAAATAACATTGACATTTCATCTTTTACTCGCCGATCTTTGACCTTCTGCCATTTCTTCTTCTGCTCATTGTATTCTTCGATCTCTACTTCTTCACTGTGAAAGTCAATCAAATCACGATATTTTTTTAATTTTATGCCTTTGAGTTGCATTTTAAAAGGCTCTCCGATTTTTTCAGAAAGCCTTTTGATCTCAATTTCGCCCGTCGGCATTGCACTTAAATTTTTTACGTCTGCCTGTAAGAGTTTGTCAATTAACATTTATGTCACTCACTTTCAACCAGCGGAGTCAATTATTTCATAATCTTCAAATGTGAAGTTGTACTCCTCTTCTGATAACTTTTTGATCGCCCAGTTGATCAAGTCTACACTGTCAACTTGACAATGATAAAGTGCAATTCTTTCATTGCCGATTGCGTCAGGATCAGCTACTTCACTGACGATTGTAAATAATACTTGCTGACCTTGTTTGATCGACGGTGCTAATTTATTTAAAAAGTACGTGCTGACTTTCCAGACCTTAAATGAACCTTTCATAATCCTTCTAATTTACCATTTTAGAAGTACGGACTATCTCTTCAACCTTTACAGGTTGCCGTGCGCTTGGAGCAGTAACTCATCTTCTGCCCTACACCACTACATTCATCGTGGTTAGTCTCTACACTATTAATTTCAATAGCACGGTATTACCCTTAATGGCGGGCTTCACCGTTAGCCTTTTTAAAGACACCTCTGAGTAATAGAGTTCACACGGTTTTCATCTCATTGTTGCCAATAAGCGGAGCAAATTAGTTACCCTCAAAACCTACAACTTTATAACCTTTATTCATCTTTCGCGCTAAGTTTACTTCAATTTTTTCTGCTGTCAACGTCGCTTTGATCTCCGTGATCTCTGCGATCTGCTGTCCGTCGATCCAGATCATTCCGCGACTGCCGTAAAATACTTGTTTACTGTCTACACTATTCATTATTTTTCACCACCTATTCAATTACGCAATTAATAGTAATATTTTCCATAGCATTCAAGACGCTAAGATCGCAGGCAATAAACACATTTTCGTGCAAATTCAATTCTTTGATCTCCTCGTCGCTCATTGATTCGACTTCGTCACGTGTGTTTAAGCCGTTTGCTACTCGCCAAGTCTTTACCGCCTCAATATCAATATAAGCAGTGTTTTGACCTACTTCCAACAAGCCCTCAGCCTCTAAGGTTTTAAAGTATTCATCAATAGCACTAACCAACAAAGCGCGGTTGCTTGATGAATTTGCATACTTGCCAATATAATTATCTGACGCGGTTTTCTTAATATCATCGTGAATCATATCAAGAATATCAACGATCTTTGCAAATTTAAAATCGTCGCCTTTGCCGTCGTACGTCGTTACAAATGAATTTATTCCGCGTGCAACTTTGATCTGGTTGCCGTCATTAAAGAAGAAAAATTCACCTTTCCCGATTCGGCTGTCCATTTCGTCATAAGTATTCGCCTCAACTTCGATCAATTCAGGCAACGGCGCATAAGTGGCTGAAATTGTCATAGGCGTTCCGGCTAAAATTCCGGCAACTCTAGAGCAATATTTAGCCGCCGTATAATTTGCACTTGAGGAGCGAATGATCGTATTTGTGAAATTAATAATGCCTTCGTTGTCAGCATTGCAGTTAGGTAAGACAGCTTTAATTTTGACATCCTTATTCTCACGCATATTCTTGATCCACGTCGCAATATAATAACCGTCTGTATTTTTGTTGCTCATATCTGACGATCTGATTTGCGGCACCGCTAAATAATCAAAATCCGCCGTCTCTATCGTCTTTAACGCCTCTGCATATTTTTCCGCTGAAGTCAATGCAACTTCTTCGGTTACCGTTATTGTTGACGGCGTGACACTCGTTGACGTTGTAGTGTCCGTGCTGTCAAGATCATCATCAACAGGATCATCACCATTTTGCACTACCGTTTCAACCGTCTTTGTATTTTTCGGTGAAATAAAATAGACTAACACTTTTTGCGGCGTTGTTTGATAACCTGTAAGTGCTAGCCTCATTTGCTCTTGATTTTCTTCTGTTGCGTCCGTCGGTATGTCGTCGACCGTGTAAAGTGTTAAATAATCTTGCGTGAGGCTTTTATTTTCCTCTTCAAGGATTAATAACACTATTCCGCGTTGCGATCTGTCGATCGCTGTTATTCCGCGTTCTCTAAATGCCACGTTAACTGTTGGCATTTTCAATTTTGCCATTCTCGTCATCTCCGATCATTATTTTTAAATAATATTCTTCTTCTGGTTTTAATCTCTCTTTTTGACCGATTCGGCGAATAAAAGAAAGGTTTATTTCTTCATCGTCTTGATCTGCGTCAAAATAATTGAATTGCATTGCTACTGAAACAATGTCAGCTCCTTCACCGTCAATATCGCTTTGCAATTCTTGAAAGTGAATCCATCTTTTACCGACTTGCAAGCCGCGCCAAAATTTTTGTATGATCGCGTCTTGTATGTCGTAGAGTTCCAACGCTTTGCAAACGCCTTTTTGTGCAAAATAAGTAACTATCATTAAGCATTCATTTTGATTGCGATTTGCTCTTTCGCTGTCAGCTCTCGTTGTCTTGACAAGTTTCAGAAAAAAGCAAGGATTTTCATAATTCTCTAGCACTTCATCAAGATAGATCGGCAAATCTGCTATTGTTTTAAGTTTATCCCTTGCCGCCTTTAAAATTTCGCTTTGCTTGATCATTTTTCGATCTTCGCTTTCACTTCATTCATAAATTTCTCCAACTCTTGCCGGACTTCGCCGGAATGTTCAAACGTTTGTACAACTCGCTTAAAAAAATATTTCCCTTGCACAAAGCCTTTGATCTTGCCTTTAAAAATAAGGACGTGACCTCTTTCAACTAAATGAAAGTGCGGAGCTCTTGTTCGCAGTTGATATTCAGAATCAAGCGCAGTTGATCCAACGATTTTACCTGTCCAACTTTGTTTTAACTTCTTGCGATTCGTCTTTTGTCGACGCGTTTTCCAGTTAAAAACAGTGTTCGGAGCTTTACCGATCGGTGATGCAGCGATCGCTTTTCGCTTGAGAGTGTTACCGATTCGCCGTAAATACTTTTGTGACAAATCAGGGTATTCTCTGCCAACTTCTAACAGGCGATTGATAAAATCATCTAAGTTGACAAATTTTAATTCTGCACTCACGTCGACCACTCCTCACTCTGTTTAAATTTCAAACCTGTTGCAGTATTGCCGCGCTTTTTCTCAACACATCGCAATTCTAAAACCTCGTGAGTCATTTCAGGATCAACAATGCTGACAACTTCAAATATCTGCTTGTGATAACGAACTTTGCAACCTTCATCAATGTTATCACGATAACGGATCGTAATTTTCACCGTCTCTTCGTTCGCCGTCCGTTTCACTTCTAAATATTCTTTGCCCCTAAGAGGTTGAATGCTTGCCCAGATATTTTTGTAAAGAATATTGTCGTCAATCGTTTCAAAATCATTAAATTCACCTGCAACGCCGCTGATTATGTCGACTTTTTTGTTAAGCGTTCCAACGTTAGCTATCATCGCTTTTAACCTCTTCAGTCCACGAAGGCAATATTTCGCTATAACTAGGCTTGTAATTAGGAAGGTTGAAAAGATCAATCACCCAGCCGTAGCCACGTTCATAGAAAATTCTTTTTGCGTAATATTCGATCTCGTGCTTGTTCGTATGTCGTCCTTTGTGTTCAAAGATCATTGCTTCTTCAAGGTTGTAATTGTGAATTGCACAATATTGCATTATCTTTTTAAGGCTTTCGAGTTCATTACCCGGCGCAGCCGCTAAGTTAGCAACCCATTTATCAACGTAACGATTTTTATAAACCGCCGTCGAATTTCCACCGCCGCCGCTTGTATTCTGCGTCTCTGTGTAAAACGCCGCTTTAAATTCTCTATCGCTGACGTTTGCTATCTCGCTAAATGTTCCGCTTGCGTCAAATAATTCCCTTAAATCTTCATATCCCAACGGCGCATCATCTTTCGGATCTATCCACGGATCTATCAATTCTTGATGTTCAAATTGCCAATTCAAATGAAATTCTTCAACTATTACCTTGTCCATCGTCTTGTGCATTTGCAATTCAAATTCACTATCTCGCGTGAAATATCCTTGCAACGCCGCCATCAATTCATTAAAAACCGTTTCAGCTCCTGCAGGTGATATGCTTTTAAGATAGGCAATTCTTTGCTCCAGTTCTTCTCTTATACTCATTGCAATTCCGCCTTTTGTGTCAATCTCAACTGCGCTATCATTGCTGTTAAGCCGCTTTCTTTGATGTCTTGGAATTTGCTCATTTCGTCAGGTCTCTCAAGCGATCTTGCTACCAACGTAACGATCAAATGTAAGTAAAGAGGATTTGAATAATCTTTGATAACTCCTGCGCCTTCAAGATATTTTTCTGCGCTGAATTGATAGAAAGTTGCATTTGCAATTTCATCTTCGTTATCGCTATCAATATGAAGTAACCTTGCAAGTTTTAACACGTCAATTTCAGTTGCGGTTGTGTAACTCGTTGCCGTTGTGTAAGTTATTTCATTCATTTTGATCAAGTCGTTGTAGCTTTCTTAGTAATTCTCAAAAATCCATTCTTGCGAACAACGTTGCCGCCTAAAAATTCAACGCCTCTGAATGCCGTCATTCCTTGCTTAAATTTAAAATCTGTTGACTTTTCAACTTTCAACGGGCTGAAGTCGACGAGCATATAATTAGAAAGTGAACCATACGCCATACAATAATCACCGGCGGTTGTGTCAGCTGAAGAAAGCGGCTTGCAAGCACTATTAATAATATAGTTGATGCCGTTGATCGTGCCGTAATTGCCGTGCGCTTTGATATCGTAAAACGCCTGTTTATTATTCGTGCGGACGTTTGCAAATGCAAGCAAATCAAGTTTTGAAAGAATCAACACCGCCGCGTCTTCGACTTCTTCATCGCCGCCATAATTATAAACAATTTCATTAAGTGTCTTGTCGTCAATCGTCGTAATTGCAAGATCGGTATCGCTGTCGATCGCCGTTGCTTTTGCGCTGAAAATTCCTGTTAACTGGTTGCTGTTGCCGCCGCCTACAAGGATTTGACGAGTAATTAACGCTCTCATTGACGTGCGAATATTAGTAAAAACGGTATCAGCATATGGCGCGGCTGGCAACTCCTCAAGTTCTTCTGTAATTTCACAATACGCAGTTACTTTGCTTTTGGTGATTTCGGCGTAGTCGAATTGCGTTTCTGCGTCCGTTGCGTTATTACCTTCGCCGGTGTATCCGCCGAGTGCCACACCTTTAATATAAGGTTGTTTGAAGGATTCACCGTTGGGGAGTGAAAAATGTTGCACGTTATCGATCAATGACGATACAATATTAAAATCAGGTTTAATATCAGTGCTATCATATTTTGGGAGCACGATAGTTGTACCTGAGCCGATGGTGATGGTTCTAACTTCGGTTAATGGACTTAAGTCGCTTTGCACGGCGCGGCGTTCTTTTAAATCTTTACCGGCTTGATCTCTTGATTCAATGATTTTTTCAAAGTTACTTCTGCTTTCACCTGCAGTCTTAAAACCTGCACCAGGCATATAAGAAGGAGCATTGCGCTTTTCTGTCTGATTTTCCGGCACTTCATTATTAACCGCCGCTGTTCTTTCATCAGGCTTGCTTTCGCTTTGTGCAAATCTCAAAGCCATAATATCGTCATTCAAATACTGAATTTGATTTTGAATGTCTTTCAACTCTTCAAGGCTTGCAGTTTTACTTTTTTCTACTAATTCTGCTTTGCGCTCTTCTTTCTTCTTGATAATTTCTGAAATGTTCATATTTTCATACCTCCGATAATTTTAATTTTTTCTCGATAATTATTTAATTTTTGACTTAACGGCGGATATTTTTCTTTTGCCGCTTTCAAAATTTCTTCTTCATTGTTTCGTGCTGACACATCTGTTTGATCATATGCAGGATAAGTAACAACACTCACTTCAAATATTTTTGAAATTGATTTAATAGTCCTCAACGGATAATCACTTTCAAGATCAGACCATTCTTCACTTTCAACAGTAAATGCAAAACTCATTCCGCTGATGTCGCCGCGTTGAATAGCTGAATATAATTTCTTTGATTCGCTATTGCCTTCAATGTCTAAAACTGCGCGGATCGCTAAACCTTTTTCATCAATGCTAAGTGTCATTGTGCTATTAGCATTTCCGGCTTTTGACCTCGCTAACGGCACTAACGACTTATGATTAACAAATAAAAAGACATCTGACATATCTGTTTTGTCAAATGCCTTGCTATCTATTTTCTCACGGAAATAATTTAATTTTATTTCTTGATTAAATACCGCTGCGTGCCCGCTTATGATTTTTTGATTGCCTTCCGCTACCGCCGTTCTTAATTCCGCGTTTTCTATGTATCTCCTTATTTTATCCAACTTCGCTGTCACCTCTCTCAAATAAATTCTGTTCCTTTAAATTAGCCGCGTACTCCAGACGCTGACAGGCTATTTCAAAATATTTTTCGCTGAGTTCAAAACCTACATAACGACGATTTAAATTTATCGCCGCTACTGCCGTTGTTCCACTTCCAAGAAAACAATCTAAAACTGTGTCGCCTTCTTCGCTACCGTCTCTCATCAACTTTTCTATAATTCCCAACGGCTTTTGACTTGTGTGCACTTTTCCGCCGTCTAGTCGGCAATTTTGACAAAAGCCAGGTATCCCTAAAATCACATTCGTTAAGCCTTTTTTGTGAAATTTGTTGTCATTCGTTGCAAATAAAATCATCTCGTGCGAATAAGTATAAAAATTTCCTGCAGACGCGCCTTTGTGCCATACTAAACAATTTCTAATCGGTATATTTTCCTCAAGCATTGCCGTTAAATAAAAACCTTGACTGCGCCAATCACAAAACCAATATAACGTGGCTCGGTAATTCATCACTCGCTTAAATTCTCTGAATAACTCTTTATAAAACGGCTTGCAAATCGCTAAGTCTAACATTTGCGCTTTATCTCCGTAGCCGTGCGTCATTCC
>JAFUZV010000131.1 GCA_017476425.1 Selenomonadaceae bacterium | reverse complement strand
TGTTTAATTATCCTACGAGGCTGACCGTTTGTCAAAGTGTCCGAAAGCGTTCTGTTTCCTCAGGACGCTTTTGGTATTTCGATTATATCATTTCTAACAACTTTGTCAATCGAAAAATTTTTATTGACGAATGATTTTTTCATGATATAATTCTTTTGACGCTTAGAAACGACAGGCGGTTTCAATTTAAGCCTCAGAAATGAGGTGATCGCTATGGGCAAATTGTTTGCAATGATCATTACAATCATCATAATTCTTCTGCTCCTTAGCGGAAAAGCCGCCTAAGCCTTCGCTCTTAGACGGCTAAATTAATTACGTCTCTTAGCAACCATACGTTGCAATAACGAGGCTGAAATCGTTTGTCAAAGTGTCCTAAAGCGTTCTGTTACGAGCAGGACGCTTTTGTTATTTCGATTATATCATTTCTAACAGCTTTGTCAATCAGATTTTTTTATTTATTCAATCGTCATAATTATCTATTGACTTTTGAAAGTGCTTTAAGAAAATTTTTATCTCGTTCAGGTTGCAAGATTCTGCAAGAGTTTAACACGACGGCTAAAGTTGCAGTATTATGAATGACTGCTGCCCATAACGGACTGATTTTTCCGATCGCTCCTAAGATCATTGCTGAGGAATTTACTAAGATCGTCGCCGTGAAATTTTGTTGCACTAAATTCATTGTTCGTTGACCTAGTCGAAGTGCCTCAACTAATTTTGAAGGCTCTTCTGAATGAATTGTAACGGCTGAAGATTCCGCCGCAATGTCCGTTTGTCGTCCGCCAAGTGTAATACCAACATCAGAGAAAGCGATTGCCGGTGCGTCATTGATTCCGTCACCTACCATCATCACTGTTCCGAATTGTTTTAACTTGTTGACGTAACGAGCCTTATCTTCCGGCAATATCTCCGCAAAATAAGCATCTAAATCCATTTGATTAGCAACGCTTTCAGCAACGGCTTTTGAATCACCTGTCAGCATAACAATTTCGTCAACACCTAAACGGCGCATTTGATTTAATGTCTTCTTCATTTGCGGTCTGATCGGATCTTCAATTCCTATAATTCCGATCAACTTTCTATCTCTTGCAACGTAAAGCAAATTTCGACTTTCAATCGTTAAATCATTATCAAGCAACGTCGTGATACTCTTTGCACTGACTTTTGACTCAAGCATAAATTTTTTACTGCCAACAAGAATATCGCCGCCTTTGAAGTTTTCAAAATCAGGAACAACCGCCGTCATTCCTCTTGCAACGACTGTTTCAGATTTAATATGTTGCGGAACTGTCCATTGATGATCGTTGACGTAATTCTGAATTGCAACGGCTAATGGATGCACTGAATGTTGTTCGGCGGATGCTGCTAACAAAATCAATTCTTCTTCAACAACATTCTTAGCCGTCTTGATAAATGAAATTTGCGGCACGCCCATAGTTAAAGTACCTGTCTTATCAAGTACAACCGTGTCAGTATTCGCTAAAGCCTCGATATAATTTCCGCCTTTAACTAAAATTCCACGTTTAGCCGCTGCGCCGATCGCCGCTGACATTGCCGTTGCTGTCGAAAGTTTCAAGCCGCAACTAAAATCAATAAAGAGTAAATTTAAAACTCTCTGCCAATCACGAGTTGCTCCGTAGACAATCGCCGCACCTATGAATGACACCGGCACAAGGTAATTAGCCATTTGATCAGCAAAATTTTGGATCGGAGCTTTTCGATTTTGCGCTTCCTCAACAAGATGAACGATATTTGCAAGTGAAGTATCTTCACCAACTTTTTCGACTCTGATCAAAACTTCACCGGCTTCGACGACTGATCCGGCGTAAACTTGATGATTTTCTGTCTTCATTGCCGGACGAGATTCGCCGGTTATTGACGCTTGATTAACTGCCGCTGTGCCTTCGATAACTTTACCGTCAACAACGATCTTTTCACCGGTATGAGCGGCAATTATGTCACCGGCTTTAACTTCTTCAATAGGAATTTTAATTTCAACTTCGCCGTCAACTTTCCATACGAAACGCTGATCAAGAGATAACAAGCCTGATATATGAGTTCTTGCTTTTTCGGCGGCGTAACTGGTCAATAATTCTGCGCCGTTTGAAAGTGCAAGCAATGTTAAACTTGATTCCGGCTTACCTGCAAGCACTGAAGCTATAACTGCCGTTGCTGTCAAGGTGTCCGCATTCGGTCGCTTATCTTTAAATAGACATTCAACACCGCTTTTGATGAAGTCCTTAGCAATTCCAAGAACTAAACCTGTACGAAGAATTTTTAACGCCGTGAAGGTTGTCGGTGAAACTTTTTCTAAAATCTTCATTGCGGCAAAACCGGCGATTGAAATGATCGCATCACGTTTATACTTCTTGAGATTGTCAATTAAATCATCGTGCTTTGAATTGTGTTGAATCATTCGACGCTTGATCGCCGCAAGAGTTGTCGGACGAATTTTATTTTGCATTGCCATCAAAGAAATTTGTTTATTTGTCATAATAAACGCCAGCCTCTCAAAATCGACGTTGCCCACCAAATCATTTGCCAAGCGTTAGGATATTGCTTTTCAAGGACGATTCGCCTTATACCACGAATTATAAAGAAAATCGCTAATGACATATTTAGATCAAGCAAGCCACCGGTTTTCTGCTTAACAAAGTCATTAAATTCTTTCAATGTCCGTCTAATGCTGTTCAAAAGTTCACCGGACGCATCATCTTTGAATTGTCTTTTAAATTCGCTTGTAAAGCCTTCTTCAAATACAATTTCTTCAGCGTTATTACTTGAAAAATTTCTTTTGCCGTTACCGCGTCCAGGTTGAGAAAAATTTTTTGTCGTTGCTGCCTGCATAAGTGAAAAATTTTCATTCGCTTGATGGGCTTTCATTCTCTTGTAAGCCGCTAATTTCGCTGATTGAAGTCTTTGATTTGATGAATAATTCGCCGGACGATTAACATTTGAATTTAAACCACTGCAAGAGAGATTAAAAAAATTTTTTCCACGACCGCCGCCACGTTGAGATTTACTCATTTCAACGAGCTGTTGACCGAGCATTAAGCCGGACATTAAACCACCTACCATAATATCACCTCAAAATTATTTATTCTTAGCGTGAGCCGCAATATATTTTTCAGCCTTGAGAAGATCAGCATTTTGTCTCAAAATTTCCGGCGTGTAAGTTATCAAAATTGATCCTGTTAATGTGCTAGTCTCAACCGTGCTGATCTCTTTGTATGCTCCAAGTTGATTTTTGATCTTGCTTTCAAGATTGACATTGCCGATCAATTTTTTACTGCGGAGTCTGATTCTACCTGGAATATAAGCCGCAACCTCAACCGATCTTAAAAGCAATTCAAGTTTTAAATTCAAATTTTCACCTTCAAAAATAGGGATCAGTTGTTAAGGATTAGGGATTAGTATTATTGATCTACTGATCCCTGAACCCTATTCACTGATCCCTAATCAAGAATTAAAATTATTTCTCTGCTTTTGCCTGTTGAGCTGCGATCAAGTCTTCGAGCTCTTCCTTTTGACGTTGAAGTTCTTCAAGTGGAATTTCCGGCGTTGCAAGTTCCATTTGTTCATCACGTTCTTTAAAGAATTTGTAACCGAAGATACCGGCTACTGCTCCGACTGCAAGACCGATCCAAAAATCAGTTTTTGAAAACATTTTTAAATCATCCTTTCAAAAAATAAAATTGTTCACCTACGCAAAAAGCCACCATCATTGATGGCAGCTTTGTAGGTTCAAGTTTAAATGTCGACAACTTCTGCGCCTTGACTTTTAAATGCTCATTAAAAAAGTCTCTGAAGTTATCGCTCGATTGAAAATATATCAAAATATTTTTTAATTGTCAAGACTAATGATTGATGAAGTGCTTTAATGCAGGAAAAATTTTTGATTCGTAGAAATATGAATTAAAATTTTTGCAGAGGAGTATTTTTTATTTATGGCAAAATTCATTTTCGTCACCGGCGGCGTGGTGTCGTCGCTCGGTAAAGGTATTACAGCGGCATCATTAGGAAGACTTTTGAAAAGCAGAGGAATTAAAGTTACAATTCAAAAGTTTGATCCTTACATTAATATTGATCCTGGAACTATGAGCCCATATCAACACGGAGAAGTTTTTGTTACTGATGACGGCGCAGAAACTGATCTTGATCTTGGTCATTACGAAAGGTTTATTGATATAAATCTGACGAAAAATTCAAATACGACTACGGGTAAAGTTTATTGGTCAGTGTTGAATAAGGAGCGTAAAGGTGATTATTTAGGCTCGACAGTGCAAGTTATTCCACACATTACTAATGAGATCAAAGAACGAGTTTATGCCGTTGCTGAGGTTGATAAGGCTGATGTTGTGATAACGGAAGTCGGCGGAACTGTTGGTGATATTGAGTCATTGCCGTTTCTTGAGGCAATTCGTCAAGTCAAAAAAGAAGTCGGAAAAAATAATGTGCTTTATATACACGTGACACTTTTACCTTATATCGCTGCCGCCGGTGAATTGAAAACTAAGCCGACGCAGCACAGCGTTAAAGAATTAAGAGCGATCGGCATTCAACCTGATATTTTAGTTTGTCGAACGGAGCAAGCGATTCCGAAAGATATGAAGAAGAAGATCGCTTTGTTTTGTGACGTTGACGAATCAGCGGTGATAGAGAATCGCACGGCAAAATCAATTTATGAAGTGCCGCTGATGATGCGTGATGAAAATCTTGACAAGATAGTTTTAGAAAAGTTGAATATGAATTTATCGCCGGCGAAAATGAATGAATGGGAAAAAATGATTTTCAAAATTCATCACCCGGAACGTAAGGTAAAAATCGCCGTTGTTGGTAAGTATGTCGAATTGCCGGACGCTTATATTTCAGTGACAGAGGCGTTGCATCACGCAGGCATTGAAAATTCAGCGGCGGTTAAAATTCAATGGGTAAATGCTGAAAAAATTGAAAGCAATGATATTGATCTTGATGAAGTTTTCAGCGGCTGCAAAGGTATTTTAGTGCCTGGCGGTTTTGGCGATCGTGGTATCGAAGGCAAGATTAAAGCGATAAATTACGCTCGTGTTAATAAAGTGCCGTTTTTTGGCTTGTGTTTAGGAATGCAATGTGCAGCGATAGAATTTGCGAGAAATGTTTGTAATTTGAGTGATGCAAATTCGACGGAATTTAACCCGGAAAGTGAGAATCCTGTGATAGCGTTGATGGATTCGCAGATTAAAGTGACGAATAAAGGCGGAACAATGAGGCTTGGAGCGTATCCTTGCAAAGTTGTTGAAAATACGTTAACTTTTGCGGCTTATTCAAAGGTTGTTGAAAATGCCGGAAATTGCAAAATCGACGAAAATAATATCATTTTTGAACGCCACCGTCATAGATTTGAATTTAATAATAGATTTCGTGATATTTTTGCTAAAAATGGAATGATTATTGCGGGCACATTGCCGGATAATTCGCTTGTTGAGATCATAGAGCTTGAAAAGAATCTGCATAATTGGTTCGTTGGCTGTCAATTTCATCCGGAATTGAAGTCAAGACCTAATCATCCGCATCCATTATTCCGTGATTTTGTTAATGCAGCGTTGAATTTTTGAGGTGATTATTCTTTGATAATTGATCACATTGCAAAAGATAAAATTATTGATAAGATCAAAAATAGCATAAAAAGTAACGAAAAGATCAAAGTTCACGGCTTAGACGGATCACTTAAAACGGCGATATTTTCAACGATTTTAGAGAAAAAACCGGCTTTGATAATTACAGCGGATCAAAAAGCGTTGAATGAATGGCAAGACGATTTAAAATCACTATTGCCGGAAAGAACGATAGAAATATTTCCAGAAATTGATTTTTTTGAAGTAAATGCAGAAGCAAAATTGCTTGATCTGTATGCAAAACGAATCGAAATATTGTATAAATTAACCAAAAACAAGAATTTCATTATATTAGCGACAACAAACGCCGTGATAAATCCGGTGATTAAAGCTGAAAAATTAGCAAAGTTGAGATTAAAAATTGCGGTTGATATGACAATCGATCGTGACGAAATGATCAATAAACTTGTAAATTTTGGCTATCAAAGGACTATTGACATTGACAGCGTCGGAAAATTTTCAGTACGTGGTGAAATTCTTGACATATTTCCGTCAAATTTAAGTTATCCTGTGAGAGTTGAATTTTTTGATAATAATATCGAATCGATAAGAATCTTTGATCCTGATACAAAAAGATCGTTGAAAGTTGTTAAAAGTGCTGAGATTTTGCCGATCAATTTTGCTAATAAAGAAAGCGCAACATTGATTGATTATTTAAGTGATAATGTAATAATTTTCGACGATTTTATAAAAATATCAGAACGAATTAAACAAATCAAAAATGAATATGCACAAGCAAAACTGATTGACTTCAAAACGTTGGTGAATTTTGAGAATAACACAGGATTTTTTCTGTCAATTTTGCCAAGAAGTTTGAAAGAAATAAATTCAAGCGGATCGATCAATATAAAATCGGCGGTAATTCCAACATTTCAAGGCAATTTTAAAATTATGTTGACGGAGATCAAAACGTGGATTAACGAACGATTTAAAATAATCTTTGCACTTGAAAAGGTCGACAAAATTAAAAATATTTTGCAGGAAAATCAAATATTCAGCAAGAATATCGAATTTGAGAAAAAAACTTTGAAAAATGGTTTTAACTTGCCGTCGTCAAAATTAGTAGTTATTACAAATAATGAGATTTTTGGTCATTCTTATAAAAAAATTCAACCTACGAAAAGAATGACAATAAATGAATTTTTTAATGATATAAATGTTGGTGACTACGTAGTTCACGAAAATCACGGAATCGGCAAATTTATAGGTGTAGTGACAATGGAAGTTGGCGGCGTAGTGCGTGATTATATTCACATTCAATATCAAGGCACTGACAAAATATTTCTGCCGACGGACAATATAACTTCAATTCATAAATATGTAGCCGTAGGCGATGAGCCGCCGAAGTTGTCAAAACTCAATTCAAGCGAATGGAAGAGGACGAAAGCACGAGCTAAGGCGGCGGCGGAAGATATAGCGGAGAAATTGATAGATGTCTACGCACGGAGAGAGAGTTCAGAAGGCTTTGCATTTGCGGTTGATGATGCGGCGCAGGCTGAATTTGAGGACGCTTGCGAATTTGAATTGACGGACGATCAAGCAAGGACACTTGAGGAAGTCAAGCGAGATATGGAGTCTTCAAAGCCAATGGATCGATTAATCTGCGGCGATGTAGGTTTCGGCAAGACAGAAATAGCGATTCGAGCAGCATTTAAAGCGGCGATGAATGGTAAACAAGTAGCGATTTTAGCACCAACAACAGTATTAGCATATCAACATTTCTTGACATTTTCAAAACGATTTGAGCATTTTTTACCGTCGATCGATCTTTTAAGCCGTTTTCGATCAATTTCGGAACAAAATGAAACAATTAAACGATTACAAGCCGGAAAGTTAGACATATTGATCGGAACGCATTCAATTTTAAACACAAATCGAGTAATTTTTAAAAATTTAGGCTTATTGATAATCGACGAAGAACAACGATTTGGAGTAAAACAGAAAGAAAAATTTCGTGATCTATCGTCCGGAGTCGACGTGTTATCACTTTCAGCAACTCCAATACCGAGATCGCTGAATATGTCAATGATCGGAGTAAGAGATTTAAGCGTGATCGAAACGCCGCCATCAGATCGAATGCCGGTACAAACATATGTAGTTGAAAGCGACGATTTAATAATTTCAGAGGCTATTCAACGTGAAATCAAGCGAAAAGGGCAAATTTTTTTTGTTTACAATAGAATTGAAACGATCGAAGAAATGAGCAATTATTTAAGAAATTTAGTACCGGAAATAAAAATTGCCATTGCACACGGACAAATGGAGCCTGAAATGCTTGAAAAGATAATGATCGATTTTTACGAAAAAAAATATGATATTCTACTTTCGACAACGATCATTGAAAACGGTTTAGATATTGCGAATGCTAATACAATGATTGTTTATAATGCTGATTATTTTGGACTTTCACAACTTTATCAATTACGCGGCAGAGTCGGACGATCGAATAGACTTGCTTTTGCATATTTTCTATTCAAAAAAGACAAAATTATAAGTGAACTTGCAGAAAAACGATTGAAAGCGATCAAAGATTTTGCACAATTAGGCAACTCTTTTAATATTGCAATGAGAGATTTACAAATTCGAGGAGCAGGCAACCTTCTTGGAGCACAACAGCACGGACATATAGAAGGCGTAGGCTTTGCAGTTTATTCAAGGCTTTTGCAAGAAGCAATTTCAAATCTCAAAAATAACAAAACTGCTAAAAAATTGCCAAAAATAGACGATGAAATAAATTCGGTGATAGATGTGAATGTTGACGCATATTTTGATAATGATATGATTTCAGATACAGAGACAAAATTATATTTTTATAAAAAGTTGTCGAATTTAAATAAAATATCAGAAGTTGAAGATTTTGCTGTTGAAATTAGAGATCGTTTTGGAAGATTAAACCAGAATGCAAAAAATTTGATCAACGTTGCAAAGATCAAAATTTTTTCTAAAGAAATGAAAATATCTGCGATCAGTTTTAAAGATTTGCAATTAATGATACAATTTGAATCAAAAATTAAATTGAGTGCTATCAACAAATTAAATCAAAAATTCAAAGAAAATTTGATCGTAAATCCTCAAATGAATATGATCAACCTTAAAATTTCACAACAATACAAAGAAAAAATTTTATCTATAATTTTAGAAATTATGCGTACAATGAGGTGATGACGTGGACGCAAGATTAAAAGCAGTAATGCAATTCGTTACAAAAGGCGCAAGAGTTGCTGACATTGGAACGGATCACGGCTATTTAGCGATCGAATTAATCAGAGAAAAAAATTGTGAGAAAGTGATAGCGACTGATAAAAATAAATTGCCGCTTGAAAGTTCACGGAGAAATATTATTGACGCTGGATTTCAAGATAAAATTGATTTGCGATTAGGTGACGGCTTGACGGTTTTAAAAATTGATGAAATTGATGAAATTTGTATTGCCGGACTCGGTGGATCATTAATCGTTGATATTTTAAAAAATTCGCCGAAAATTGTTAATTCTGTAAAAAAAATTATAATTCAACCGATGAATGCCGTTGATAAAGTCCGTGAATTTATGCAAGAAAATAATTATTTTATCTATGATGAAGATTTAGCAGAAGTCGACGAAATTATTTATGAAATTATTTGTTTTAGTCGCTTTAAAAATAATCTTCCAACGAAAAAAAGTCAATCAATTTTGTTGAAAAAATTTTATCAGAAAAAAATTGAGAAATTGCAACGTGTACTTGACGAAATGTCAAAGAGTTCAAACGCAATAAAAACTGAAAAATATTTAGAAATTCGCAAAAAAATTTCAGAATTAGAGGCGATGATTAATTGAAAAAATTTACAGTTCAAACAGTCTGCGACGCAATGAATAGAATTGCGCCAAAAAATCTTGCTGAAGAATGGGACAATCCGGGCTTATTGATCGGCGATCCGAGTCAAGAAGTCAAAAAAATACTCGTCTGCCTTGACGTTAGCGACGAGGTTATTTTAAAAGCGATCGATTTGAAAGCAGAAATGATCGTGACTCATCATCCGTTGATTTTCAATGCGATCAAAAATGTTAGAATTGATCAGCCGCTCGGTAAAAAAATTCGTGATTTGATCAAAAATGATATTGCCGTTTTTGCATCTCACACGAATTTGGACAGTGCGATCGGCGGCGTTAATGATGTGCTTGCTGAGAAACTTCATTTGATTGACGTTAAACCTTTCGACGAAGAGTTATCACTCGGTCGAATCGGTAAACTTCAAAGAGAAATGTCCGCTGAAGAATTTGCATTTCACGTTAAGAAGTCACTCAAAATTAATAACGTTCGATTGATTAACGCCGGTAATTTTTTGATTAGCAAAGTTGGAATTTGCGGAGGCGCAGGCAGTGAATTTATTTCAAAAGCAAAATTTTTAGC
>JAFUZV010000130.1 GCA_017476425.1 Selenomonadaceae bacterium | reverse complement strand
ATCAGTTGCATTTTTAGCCGCTGAATATGTGATCGATTTAGCGTCACTTGAAAGCGTATAACCGGCCGTCGAACTTGCAGACTTATATTTTGCAGTAGTGCCGCTGATTGTCCACGCCGCCGCTTTAGTTGTAGATTTAGTAACATTTGAGGCAAGTGCTAATTTATAATTTCCACTGATTGAAACTTTCGACGTTCCGAGCGTATTAGCATTAAGTGTAACAGTATTACCATTAATACTAATTCCACTTGCTGGAGCATTATTTTTCAAGCCGCTAATCGTGATAAGATCAGTTGCATTTTTAGCCGCTGAATATGTGATCGATTTAGCGTCACTTGAAAGCGTATAACCGGCCGTCGAACTTGCAGACTTATATTTTGCAGTAGTACCGCTAATTGTCCACGCTGCCGCTTTAGTTGTCGGTTTAGTAACATTTGAGGCAAGTGCTACTTTGTAGTTTCCGCTGAGGCTTACAGTAGAATTGCCAAGAGCATTAGCACTAAGTGTAATAATGCTATCGCTAAGGCTTATATCACTCTCTTTAACGCCATTTTTAAGACCTGTGATTGTGATTAACGTATTTGAATTTGTACCATATTTAGCAGTTGTGCCGTTGATAGTCCATTTTGGCTTATCTTGAGAAGTACCGCCGGAAGTGCCTCCACCACCACTGGAAGTGCCTCCGCCACCAGAAGAAGTACCGCCACCACTTGACGAACCACCACCATTAGAAGAACCACCGCCGGAAGTGCCGCCACTGCCACCACTAGTAACAGTGTTGTAGTAAAGCGTAGAACCATTGATAATCCAGCCGGACGAATTAGAAGTGCCCTTTGTAACGTCGTTTGCAAGTGCTAAGTTATAACCATCACTAATATTGATAGTAGAACTACCTAAAACTGACGCTGAAAGTGTAACAGTATTACCGTTAAGACTAATACCACTAGCAGGTGCTCCACTCTTAAGACCAGTAACAGTAACAATTGTATTGCCGCCACTTGCCGAATTATAACTGATCGATTTTGAATCGCTTGACAAAGTATAACCGGCAGAAGTGCTTGCTGATTTATAAGTTGCCGTTGTTCCACTTATTGACCAAGCCGCTGCTGTCGTTGAAGGTTTACTGACATTAGAGGCAAGTGCTAATTTATAATCACCGCTGATTGAAACAGCTGACGTGCCCAAAGCATTTACATTAAGTGTAACAACATCATTATTAAGACTAATATCATTAACCGTAACGCCATTTTTTAAACCGGTAATTGTGATCAAATCACTATAAGCAGCAGTTGTTCCATCAATTTTCCACTTAGGTGTTCCATCAATTTCCGAAATACTACCATCAGAATTTTGAATTGTTACAAGTTTATATTTAGCATCAAGAAGAGTCATTGAACCTGTACCAATATTAATGATTAGATCATTATTACTAATTATTGTATCTGAGATAGTGCCTTCTATTATATGAATTGTGTCATTTGAACTGTAATTTTGAATAATATCTTTTCCATCACCATTAGTATATTCAAAGACATCACCATATGTTGCAGAGGCGTTGATCGTGTCATCACCAGTGCCGCCAACAATAGTAACATTTTTATCAACACTGACGATCGAATCATTACCGCTACCACCATTGACACTGACATTTACATTCGGTGAAGTATAACGTTTATCGCCAACTTTAATTGTATCATTGCCTTCGCCACCGTTGATTGTCACGTCGTTGACATCAGTCATTTCGATATAATCATTACCTTCACCGCCTTCAATAGTAGCGTTTCTGGAATCATAACCTTGAAATTGAATTCTATCATTACCAGCACCACCATTAAGGCTTATATTGGAGTATGAACTGGTGATATAGTCGTTACCTTCACCGCCGTTGATTGTTACATTGTTTCCACCAATTAACGCTTCATTTTCTATGGTATCGTTACCATCTCCTCCATTAAGGACAATATTTGTAGCGTGATTGGAACCATAGAAACTATTGGTCATTGAATCGTTGCCGGCACCACCGTTGACAGTAACATTATCTGCAATGTTTAAAAGATAGTCACTACCGTCGCCGCCATTAAGAACGACATTTTCACGATCGCTATAGACATAATGATCGGTATCATCAACAGCGTCTTTATTATAAACAAGTTTAAATTTACGATTTCCAACGAATTGAGTTACAGAATCATTATCTTGATCAAACCAGAAATTGAGATATTCAAGATTTGCAGCATCTTTAAAAACTGCAGAACTCATTCCAAGATCAAATGTAAGATCATTGCCGGATTTGGTTATGCTGTTAATTTTGCCCCACTGAAATGCAAAAGTATCATTTGTTCCAAAACCGGTAATAACATCTGAGCCTTTTAAACTTCCCATATGTGCAAATACTTCAGCATAATCAGAACCGATCAAAGTATTCTTTCCTGCACCGCCGTTAAGTGTGACACCTTCAGCAAAGTTTTCAATCGTATCATTTCCAGAAAGTGCATTAATCGAAACATTAGCATCATAATTAATAATGTAGTCGTCGCCTTCGGTTGGTAACGTTTTAACAGTGATCGTGAAGATTGAATTTGTATTGCTAATGGAATAAGTTTTATTATCGTCATCAGTCTTAATGATCTCAACATTAGAAATTGTTACGCCGTCATCAAGATTATCATTTAATGTCAAAGTTGCTTGATTAGAAATATTTGCATTCGATCCAAGATTGATTGTCAATTTATCATCGCTGAATGTTGCTGTTGCATTATCACCAAAACTGCCTTCGTTAAGTGTCAATGTCAAAAGTGATTTCGTTTCAGTTGACGGTTCAGCATAAGTAACCGTTGAATCAGTAACAGTAACACTTGACGAAGTTATAATTTCGCCGTTAAGAGTGATCACCTTATCAGAAATTGTAGAATTTGCAGCAGTCGTCTCAGTAACAGCATTAACGTTTGTTACATTCCACGTTGCACCGTTAAGTTCAGCCGTGCCGCTTGCATTAAGAAGATCAACGATTGATTTACCATCAGCGAAAGAAATTTGATTTTCATTGACGGTAAGAATTTCATTAATATTTTCAGCAGTAATATTGGATTTAAAACCACTGACAGTTAAAGTAATTTCGCCGTAAGTTGCAACATTTCCGTTGATTGACCAGCTTGGATTATCAACATAACCGAGCAAATTACCGAGAGTTGTCTGTGTACCATTATTGTCGACAACTAAATTCTTAATATCTTCAGCAGTTTTATCGCCGGTTAATGTAATAGTTACATTTTTATTGTCTGAGTAATTGACAGTCAAGACCTTTTTTGAATCATCAGCATTAATTTTACTAACGGTTTTTTTGAAACCAAGAACATCGTTATCATTGCCGAGATCAGCAAGTGTAAGACCAATTAAATCTGTACCAACGTAAATAGTATCTTCACCAAGTCCGCCGGTGATGGTGTTATCATTATTATTGTCACCATTAGTAATAACATTGATTATATCGTTGCCACTGGTACCCTTTACTTTCCAAGTCCAATTTTGTGAACTATTTACATTAATTTTTTGAAATAATGAATTATCGTCATTTGCTTCATAAACAAAGGTGTTAGTAAGTTCATTACTTTGGTTTGTAGTTCCAATGATTTTTGTAAACTCTTGATAATACGAACCTTCAATTATGGTGTCCTCATAGATAGTTGAGTTGAATCTCCTAAGGGTATTTGCCATAAATGTTCTTGTAAAATTACCCAAATTTATTGTACTAATTCCAAGTAGACCATACAGACTCAATTCAACATTAGATGATTTAGTTGGCAGATAGACATTAGCAAGATCGTTTGAGGATTGAAAGAATAAATCAAAATTATTATAAGAAATTTTAATACTTCCATCATCGTTAATTGTTGATGACAATGTTGCATCAGTATTAACACCACCATTGAAGTTGATAGTATCATTGTCACTTAAAGCATTAGTGAAAGTGACCTGCTTAACTGAATCGTCAGCAACTTTGAAATAATTAGCACCGCCATTATCAGTGATAGTAGTATTGTTGCCTTTGATATTAATCGTATCATTTCCTGAACCGGTAATAATTGAATCAGCGGCAGTTGTGCCGTTAATTTTCCAGTTACCATTATCACCGGATGCGTCGATAGTCTGAGCATTATTAGAACGTGCAGTGTAAATATGATCTTTAGAATATCCCACTAATTCACTATTTTCAGATTTAGCAGCTGCAGCAATTTGATTTTCGCCGGTAACATAATAGGCTTGATTTTCACCAGAAAGTTTAACAATAGCTGATGGAGGATTAGGATTTGTGCCAGTCTGATTAGCAAGCCAACGCAAGAAGAGATATCCGCCGGCATAAGGATATTCATCGTTACCATTAGAAACTTGATTTGAATTAATGAGATTAAGATTAACAAAATTATAAATCAACGAACTCTTAGGATTTTCAGATTTATTAATAGAATTATTTAATAGCGTAGTTATAGCCCCAATACGTTCATCGTCAATACCGTGAGTGAGTTCCGCCATACCTTCTTTGATAAACATAGGTAATTGACTCATATAATCGACATTAACGCCCATAATAGCGTGATGCATTTCGTGAGCTAATGTACGATCAAGATAGCCTGCACCTTCAACAGTAACTTGACCATTAATCGGATCAGTTGAAATGTCGTTGTAATATTTCATATTTATGTTGAGTTGTAAAGAAGCGGTTCTTCCAATGTCAGACCAAGAAGATCGAGATATGGCTGCCAAAGTTGTAGTATCTTTATTTTGAAAATTAACAGTTATGCTATTAGGGGCGGAATATGTAGAATTATATGTGTAACCATTATAAGTTACAGATATATTACGAGTATCATAACCAAGACCATAACTTTCTTCATTGATTTTGATTGATTCTTTGAGCCACCACTTGTAAAGACCAGCAAGAATATCTTTTTCGCCTTTTTCAAGATCGTTGTAAGAAGTAATTTCAGTAGTACCACTAGAAGTTTCACGCTGCACTTTAACAACAGAGAGCCCGCGAGCTGAAAAATATAATTCTTCTGGTGACCAAGAATCAACCTTGCCAAGCATATTTGTTGAGGTTGTTGATTGAAAATCTCCTGCACCATTGTTAAATTTGAAATAACCTTCAGTTGTGTTTACGTCGTCAAGATTAATTGTTGCAACTTCTTCACCGGTATATTGTCCGCTAAGTTTGACTGTCTTCAATTTACTTTTTTTAGTTGAAGGTGTTAAAGTTGGTTGAGTTTCTTCAATTTTAGGCGGATTGTCAATCGCAACTCGACCTTCACCATCATCAAATAATTCTACGTCATTGATCGTATAAGAAACATTACCATCATTCTTACCGTTAAAATTATCATCCTCAATAAAATTACCAGTACGAACATTATTATTTCTAGTATAAATTAAAGCCTCAATATCATTAATAACAGTACTTTCAGTAGAGTAATTTTCAATACCATCTGCAAAATTAATTTGTTCCGCGTCTTTAGCAATGATAACTTTATCAACACCAGAAGCCACGCTGACAATATCATTGCCGTTACCTGTGAGAATCGTTGCATTTTTGCCGTGAACTTCAATATAATCGTCGCCATAACCTGAATTAATCGAATCTTCACCGCCGGAAATTATAGAATCTGAATGCTCTGTTGACTCAACTATCCAGCCATTATTTCCGGTGATAATTTTTTGTCCGACGCTTGTACCTTCTGCAGCAAGATAACGATTTCCGATTTCTGGAACTATTGATTTATTTGTGAGTTCTTCATCACTATGATAAACATCCCAGCCGGAAATTGCTCCTGTGTCTTCATTGCTCATATCAATGCCGCATTCATTAATAAGAAATTCATCAACACTAGTTGCCGTTGTACAATCTTTAACAAAAGCATCAATTACATCTTGAATTGTAATAGTGTCACTTGTAAGATTTTTTCCAAGCAGGCTGTTGATTTTCGTAACAAGTTTGTTTTCGTCATTTACAATAGCACCTTTCAGTGCAGTAGTTAATATTGCTTTAGAAACATCAGTATCACTATCACCATTTTGACGAGTGTAATTATGATTGTGCATTGCCTGCATAAAATCGTAAATGACTTGGAATTGTGTTTTGCTCATACCCTAATCACTTCTTTCAATCCATTAAAACCCAAAAACTTCATCTCATTAATTTTAGTTGATCGATCTCACCTATAGCCTCACCTCTAACAAAAAAACATACCCAATTATAAAAATAAAATTATTAATTATAATATCATTTGAAATGTTAATGTCAACACTTTATTTCACTTTAATCATTAAAAAAATTTTTTGATCGAAATTTTTTCATTGTGAATAATTTAATTTTCATTGCAAGGATCAAAACTTCAAACAGAGAATAAAATTTGTAATAAAAAATATTTTTTAGAAAGGCGGAAAAATTTTTATGGCGGTTATCGTAATTGCAAACAGTAATACTTTAATTTCTGGTGATGATTCAGCAAATGAATTTCAACTCGGTGCGCCTAATGTTTCCTCACCACAATTTGTAACGATTAGCGCAGGCAGTGGAGACGATACGATCAATAATTATAACGGTGTTAAGTCGATCATTGATGTCGGTGGCGGCGATAATGTGATCGTTAATTCTGATTTCGCTGTTGATGATACAATTCTCACCGGTAATGGAAATAATTCAATCGTCAACAATCCAGGCGCAAAAAATTCTTTCATTTCAACCGGCGTTGGTAATGATACGATTGACATTTGGTCAGAAGATCGAACAACGATCAAATTCGGCGGCGGATCAAATTTCGTTAGAATTTGTGCTAATACTAAATTAATGCTTAACACTGCTGAAAGTTCAAATTACGAATTGAAATATTTCAACGGCGCAAGTGCTGATGTTACTCTGACAAATGGAGCATTTAATTATACTGTTCGTGGATCAAAAGAAGTCAATCATTTCAATTATAATATCACGTCAAGCAATTTGATCATTGTTGGTTATGGCGGCGAAGATATTTTAAATATCGATCGTGCATATGGTGATGCAACGCTTGACAGTGATGATATTGTTTTAAGTGTTGCTGACAACGGACGAATTAGAATTAAAAATGCTCGTGCTCATACGATTAACATTAACGGAAATCAGACTTTGATCGGCGGTTATAATGTTACGCCTCAACAAGTCATTAAAAATTTTATGTCTGCACTCGATAAAACAAATTTAAAAGGCTCCGCCGCAGTTGACGAAGCCATTAAAAAATCATCGAATTTCAAAAATATGAATGAAGTTATTCAAAAAATGATCGACGATTGTCGACGAATTAACAACGCTGATCATTTCCTCCGCGATTGTTGCAATATTATTCTTGATAATGCAGATACCGGAGCGATCACCGGCTGGGACGCTGGAACTTCGATCGTTAAGACGGCTGAAACGATCGTTGAAGAAGTTGGAGCGATCAAAAATTTTAGTGGCGATCAATTCACTGTCAACGGTTTAACTGTTAAAGTTCCTCGTGCTAAAAATTCTGTTGAACAAAATATTATTAATGGACTTTTCACTTGGTGGGTTAAAAATCCTCTTGAGTTGATCGAAAAATCTTATGGCGTTGATTATCGCTTTGATAATCCTAATGCAAGCGTTAATGAATTGAATGTTGAATTTATTAACGATAATTCATCTGCTCTTGCAATGATCGGTAGCACTTTTAATTTATCGAATGGAAGAGCAATCGCGTTGACTTTAAAAATCAATATGAGATATTATAATGATCTTCGTGCTGATAATGTTGACGGCGCAACAAATTTCAATCAAGGCAACATTAGAGCCGGTTATTTAGATCGAACTTTAGCGCACGAATTTACTCACGCAGTTATGGCGGCGAATATCGATCATTTTAATGATCTGCCGGCTTATCTCAAAGAAGGAACTGCTGAACTTACTCACGGAATCAGCGATGAAAGAAGAATTGATATTGAAAAGTTAGCGAGTGATCCTGTTAAATTATTACAATCTTTAAATTCAAATTCAAATGCTGATCAAATTTTCGTTGAAGGCGTTAATGCTCCGGCTTATGCTGGCGGTTATATTTTGTTGAATTATTTTGCTAAAACTTCAGCTAATTGATTTGTAATTTTATAATCTCAATTCACTTTTGTTATTCTACTTCTTTGCTGACAAAGAAGTAGCAAGAAATCATTTCTTTTTTAGAAAAAAGAAACAAAAAACTGGGCGCGTCGTAAGTTAGTAACTTATTCAACACCGCTTGTCGCGAAGCTATCGCCGCGACTGCGCTACTCTACCGCGTCCATAATTTAGTACAAATGTTTGTTAAATTCATCAACTCTAAAAAATTTTGCAAAAAAAATTAGAGTCACGATAAAATTTCGTGGCTCTTTTAATTTACTTTAATTCAAATGAAATATCGCTTTCAAATAATCTATTCCAAGTAAATTGCATTCTTATATCTTCCAAAAAATAATTTGTCGGCAGTTTGATATATTGATCAGCAAAATTTTTTATTGAGTAAGTTCCAAAATCTTCTGCGCCGATCTTTTTCTCATCAAGTTTCATATATTCACCTTTGCCGCTGATCTTCGCTAATTGATTAGCAACCATTGATCGAACATTCGATTGATAAGCCCAATCATCAAAATAACGCGTCATTAATAAATCATTTTTCGATTTATCATCAAGCCAACGAGTTAATGATCCTGCGCCGATCAAAAAGCCTGACGAATTTGTCGCCGTATTCCAGCCGCCGTAAGCCTTGATTTTGAATTGCTGATCATTTTTTAAAAGTTGATACATTAACGCATTATCAGCGCCGTTTGCAAATGATATATCAGCAATTCCGAGCGGATAATCTTTCTCAAGCAATTCATTGATAATTTTCATAAATCGCTTTGTACTTTTACGTGGCTTAAAAATATTTTTCGGGCTCATCGCCTCAAAAGTTTTGCCGTCAAGATTCGTATTAACCGCTAAAACTAAATCAGCTTTCGACGGATCATTTATCTTTATCGCTCCGATCGCCGTGATCGCTCCGTCGATTGAATCACCGATCGCTTCATTACCATAACTCGGAATCGTTTCTGATCCTTTTCCGTCGTTATATTTCACCGTGATAAATGGATAATAATTTAAATCGTCATTCACTGCTCGACTAAGCATCAGCATTCCAAGTTCATCTGCGCCGCTCGTTACTAAAAATCTCGTCTTGCCTAACATTTTACCGTGTTTATCAAGGTGTCGACTTTCAAGATGAGTTTGTGAGAAAATCGCACTGTCATCACAACCTAATAAAAAATATCTGAATACTCCTTGATTAGCCAGATCGATTAAATATTTGTTTGCATCAAAATTTTTTGCTCGACGTTTCATCCAATCTTCTAATACTTCTGCAGGTATATTTTTTTCAAGTTTTTTCTTCTGCCGTCTTTCACGAGGAGTTAATTTGTCACTCTCTAATTTATCTTTCAAAACGGTATAATTAAAAATCATTCCGCCAAACTGTTGATAATATTCCGGCTCTGCACTTGAATATGCTCCACTTCTCGGAGTCCTCATTATCGTACTGAATACATAAATAGGAAGTCTCGGAAAATTTTTTTGAAACTCTTCAAATTTTTTAACTCGTTGCATTATCTCTTCAGTTGTCAATTCGTGCTTGCGTGATCCGACAAGACTTCCATAAATCATTGAATCAATACTAATGACAGCCGCTGTTTTGCCACGAGCATTATCATTAAGCCATTGCCATAATTCGATCGGCTCACCATAATTTTTTTCATTGCCTAATAAATTTTCCGGCGGCGTTAAAACTTCATAGCCTAATTTTTCGATCACTTCAACACTTTGCTTTAAATTCACCGGACGATCGTCTATCGGTATGTACAAAATTTTTTTGCCTTCACCAACTAAATTACTTGCATTCGCTGTCGACGTGATTAACAAATTTATCATCAAAATCAACGCTAAAATTATTTTCATAGTCATTTATCTCCGTTGAAATAAGTTTTTAAACTTTCATTTGCAAAGTTTTCAATCTTAGGTTGCGGAATATAAATTTTTTCTTCCTCATCAATTTTCAACTGCCAAATTCTAAAGCGATAACCTTCATTATCCGGCAAAATAAACAAATAATATTGATCATTGTTTTCACTGCTGCGAATATCTAATTTTAAATCCCGCAAAAATTCTTCAATATTCAACGTTGTATTCTTCTTGACTTCCTCAAATAATTCATTCATTTCATATTGCTTATTGTAATTTGTATCAATCTCATAATTAATCTTTCGCTTGATCTGATCACTGCCATCTTTAACTATCAATTCAATTTCATTTTTATCGATCGACTGCTTGATAAATTTCAATTCGTCATTTTGACTAAGCAAGCAAGTTGAATCAACGTAGACATTATAAAAATTCTTCTCAATCTCATTTTTGAAATTCGGCTTGATTTTGCCTTTTGCCTTGTCTCGAATATATTTTATCAAGCCTTCAATGCAACAAGTTTTCAGATCAGAATCATCATCTTGACAGCGGCGAAGGAATCGACCAGGAATAAATTCTTTCATCAATTCACGGAACATTTTAATATTGCAAGTCTGTCCAACAAATTTATATTGAATATCGCTTAAATTCGGCTTGCTTTCAAGGTAATTGCAAAGTAATTTATTCATCAAAGCATAAATCTCAGGCAAGAATAATAATTCAGAATTCGGAATGCGGAATGTGGAATTATTAATTGTTGATTGACAATTTGTAATGTGTAATTTCTTCAAATCAATTTCAATTTCACAATCCGGATTTTGTTTGATCATCTCGGCGATATTCCACAAGTAATAATAATTTCGTTTGATCATTCTTCTTTCATTGCGTCCTAAATCATTAGCCGCATTAAATTTCGTCGGCAATATTTCTTCTGCTGATTGATACGCCGCCTCTAATTTTTCATAAATCTTTTTGTGATTGCAAATTTTAGCGTCGATCATCGAAAGAATTTTATCATAGTCTTCAGTGATAAATTCGTCAATCGTTTTATCATCGTCACCTTTGATATAAGCCGCAAGTTTAATTTTCAAAAGCTGTAAAATTCTAAACGTGAGATTATTTCCGCCAAAATTCGGATCACTAATTAAAAATTTCGTTTCAATATCAATTTTCGATTCACCGCTATTCACTGAATAATTACTGACAATTAAATCAGAAGTTGCACTGCCAACATCAATGATCATAAATTCGCCGTGACTTTTTTGATCATTAACATAATTATAAACATTCGCCTGCGCTTCATTCAATTCTACTTCGATCTGATAATTCGACAAAATTTTTCTAATGAGATTTTCAAAACGATTTTTATATTTAACCGGCGCAGTGAAACTAAATTTTTCAAATTTCACTTTGAATTGAAGTTCTGCCTTCTCAATAACATATTCAATATAAGATTTAATAATTTCTTCGTGCTTGATCTTCTGATTTAATATATTGCCGTCTCTGTCAATAAGTTCTTCTGTATCGTCCGGCGATAAAATCCAACGTTTGATATCATAAAAGACACTTGACTTGATATTAAAATCGCTTTCAATGATCGCTTTCTTTGCCTCATAACCGAATTTATAAACCGGCTGATCATTTTTGAATGAATCAACGTAGACAACCGACGGCAAAATTTTAGAGTAACTCGGTTGATCAATGGTAACGTCTCTAAAATTTACAAGAGAAATTTCACCATTAACATAAGTGCCTGCAGTGATATTACTTGTGCCGAAGTCAATGCAAAGTGATTTTTTTGTCGTCGGCAATTCTTCCTCAAATTTCAAATTGCATTCAAGCAAATAAATTTTTCCTTCATAAGTCGACACTTTAACTAAATTCAAATTCTCATCAAAAAAATTTTCTTGATCAGCAGGCAACAACAAAATTTTATATTGAGTCTGATTTTCAAATTGATTGTAATTTATATGTTCGTTGTCAATCCCAAAATTAATATGCGGACGAATCTCACCATTATCAATTTTATCATCTTCCAAAAATCCTACGGCGATAACTTCATTAGTTTTTGATTTAAGAAGTGCTGCGCAGGAATAAAGCACAGAAATATTTTTCGGCACTTTCAACCAAAAATGATCAATCGACGTAACAGGCAGATTTTTATAAATCGTGATATTATCGTTGACATCAAAGCCTAAGTCTTCAGCATAAACTTTTTGTGCAGCGGAGAAAATCTCTTGCATAATTTTGAAATCTAACGATAAAATTTTTTTTGTTGACTTATTTTGTTGAGATTTCGGTGGATCATCAATAATTGTTGGTTCATTAATAATCAGCGGATCAGATGGTAACGGCGGCGTTTCCGTTTCAACTTCGATCGTAAATTCAGATTTTGGATCAACATCAAACACATTGAAGAACAAAGCGATCAAAGCATCTTTCTTAGTATGTCCGAGTTCTCTTGGCTTGAATGAAATTTTTTTATCCTCAAGACAAGATTTAATAACAAAATGAACATCGCTAAGTTTTCCGAGCTTATCAAGCGACTGCCACAATTCAAAATCATTATTGAATGGTGTAAAACTAATTCCGTTATCCTCAAACGCCTTTTCGATCTCGCTGACAGTGATTTTCATTTTGCCTTGATAGTCCGGCAAAATTTCTTCACGATCTTGATCGACGTATTCATCATTTAAAACTTCTAAAAATTTTTTTTGCAATTCATCCATAAAAAATCACCTCAATTTGAAATTCGTTTAATACTCTGTCGACTTCTTCAAAATATTTTTTCATTCATTTTATTCACCTACGCCGCTTAATTAAAATTCTATCATATTTTATTTTTCCGTTGATCAATCCACGATTGCGATTTTTCGGATCAGTTCGCAACTCTTCAACTTCTAAAGTTGTATCACCTGCATAAGTATGACCTAAAATTTCAAATTGCTCAGGACAATATTTATCAAGAAAAGTTATCGGCACGCCCATAACTCCGTCATAATCTTTTGGAATTGCATCGACAAATGGAACTTCAATCGCATTGTAATTATCATATCTTTGATAGCCTTGATCTCTGATAATTTTGTGTCGGCTTTGATTTAAATTCTGCGCCATCGTCATTAACTTCAATGGTTTATGTCTGCGTCCGTGCTCAAGATTCGTAAGCCATAGACAATTATTTGTTGCAACGATTCTTTCACCGTCTTTAATTCTTGCCTCACTTCCATAAAGTTCATAGCCTTCTGGCACGATAAAGCCGGAAATCCAGCGACTCATACCATTGCCGAGCCAAATTTTATTTTCTTTGATCAACGGAAAGACTTCTTTATAAGTTATGCAGTTGATATTTCCGATTATCAGAAATTTTTTATCAGCGTTGATAATCCATTTCAAAAACTCACGAAATAAACTAAATGGCGGATTTGTAATTATTATGTCTGATTCGTCACGCAAATTTTTAACTTCATCAGATCGAAAATCGCCATCACATTCAAGATAATAATTTTTAACTTCATCACTATTCATAATGAAAATTTTTCCGTTAGAATCTTTTGCATAACTTGTTGAGATCAATTTTTTAATTTTGAATCGTTTGAAGTTATCAACAAAAAATTTCGTAAAGTTGCTGCAATCCGGATCATCACAAGGCAATAAAATTACTTTATCTTTGAAAACATCATTATCAAAATCAAAATAACAATTCAATTCTTTTTGAATGTCTTCATAGAGTGTATAAAATTCATCATTCTTATTTCTTGCCGCTGAATTTAAATCTTTTTGCGCCATTAATCAAGCAGCTTATCAAGTCCGACGGTTAAACCTTTCAAACTTCTAACTTTCTTGCAGGCAAGCAAAACGCCGGGCATAAAAGAATCTCTGCCGGTTGAATCGTGACGAATCGTCAAAGTTTGACCTAAGCCGCCGAAAATTACTTCTTGATGAGCAACATAGCCCGGCAGTCTAACACTATGAATGCGAATACCGTCATAATTTGCGCCACGAACGTGATCCATTTTTTCAACTTCATTAGGATGACCTTGTTGATGACTTTCACGGACTTCAGCGATCATTTTCGCAGTTAATTCAGCAGTTCCACTCGGCGCATCTAATTTTTTATCGTGATGAAGTTCAATAATTTCAACGTCCGGCATATACTTTGCAATTTGTTTCGATACCAACATCATAAGCACTGCACCGATCGCAAAATTCGGAGCAATGAAAACCGGCGTATCAAATTTTTCTGAAGTCTCACGAATAATTTCTTTTTCAGCGTCACTTAAGCCGGTTGTACCGACGACCGGCGAAACTTTATTTTCAAGCGCAGTGATCACATTTTGAAAAACTGCTTGCGGTTGAGTGAAGTCAATCATAACGTCCGGCTTTTTTTCAATAAGTGCTTTCGTCAGATCAGTTTCAACGACGATAGCATTTTTTTTATTGCCGCTGATCTCACCGCTGTCTGCACCGCCGATAACATCAACTGCGCCGACAAGTTCCAACTCCGGATCATTTATCACGGCATTTAAAACTGTTCGACCCATTCGACCGTACGCACCATTAACAATAACTTTGATCATTATTTACGCCTCCAAAACATTAAATAAAAATTTTTTCTCATTCTATATTAATCCATTTATCAATGTCAAGATTTACTAACTTACAAAAATTTTATATAATTGCCGAATAAATTTGTTGAGGTGATCAAATGTTACCTGAAGAGAAGAAGAATATCGAAGAGACGATCAACGCTGAAGAATTTTTTAAAAGCGTGCCTGATGAAAATTACAATTTTAAATTGAGAAAAATTTTTCAAGATACCGGCGACGATTACGAAATTTTGACTTACACGAATGAGACAACTCATCGCGGCTTAAAAATATATTTTCATTTTGAGACGAGTGAATATCGTTTATCAAAAATTTTCGGCTTAAATGAATTTTGTTTGACTGAATTTTTTTCTGAGGACATTAATAAATTCGTCGACATACTGAAAAATAATTTTGATTCGACGCTTAAGAGTTTAAACGAATTTAACGGCGATAAAAATTTTTTCGTTGATCAAAAAAAAATTCCGTCGTGGCAATACGGAATAAATTTATCAACTGAATTAGAAGGCTTTCAATTATTTTTAAGTCCGAACAATTTTTTAGAGATCACCAACGGATCATTTGTCGTTATAAATTATTGTGACTTTAATATTAACAGCGATCTTGCAATTTATTACAACATTTTCACTGATGATTTCGGCGGCGAAGTTAGAATTAACGGATCAGCACAAGTCATTTACGATTTCGACACTGACGATCTTAAAACGCTTGAATTGAAATTAAAAAATAATCTCGTCGATCGTTTGAAGATGATCAGAAAAGAATTTGAAAATTTACAGTGAATTTCTATTGACGTTAAAAATAAATTGAGTTAATATTTATCATAAATCACAATAAAAAAATTGTAGAAGTGGAGAAACCACTCAAGGAGGCAAAAGTATGAGTGATGAGAAACAAAAGGCTGAACTTGATTTGCAAGAAATAATCAAGCGTGCCGAATCACAAACAAATTTTCCTGATGTTCCACTTGACGAGTTTACAGCTCCGACTTATGACGAATGGAAAGAAGCCTGTATTGAACTTTTGAAAGGCGCACCATTCGATAAGAAGATGTACACAAAGACTTATGAAGGAATTACTTTTGAGCCGATGTATTTCCGTGCAACGACTGAAGACATTTTGCCGAAAAATTCTTTTCCAGGAATGAATAATTATCTTCGTGGCGCAACTGTCAATGGTTATGTTAATAAACCTTGGGGAATTGCACAGACTTGTGACGAAACTGATCCGGCTGAAAATAATGAACTTCTTCAACGTGAGATCGCAAAAGGATCAACAATCTACAATATCAAAGTTGATAATGCAACTCTGAAGGCGATCGACATTAAAGACGCTGAAAATGTTGGTGATGTTGGTGTAAATCTTTCAACTCTCGGCGATATTGAAACGCTTTTGAAAGATTTAAAACTTGCTGATTATCCTATTTATCTTTACGCCGGTGAATCTTCAATGCCTCTGCTTTCATTGATCGTTGCAGCTGTCAAAAAGAATGGTGGCAAGATCGATTCATTGAAAGGCGTTGTTGGAGCTGATCCGATCGGTGAACTTGCAGCAAATGGAAAAGTTGATCAAAATCTTGAAAAACTTTTTGACGAAATGGCAAGTGCAGCTAAATGGACTGTTAAAAATTCGCCGGAACTCAAAACATTATTTGTTAAGTCTGACGTTTACAGCAACGGCGGCGCAAATGACGTTCAAGAGATCGCCTATACTTTAGCAACAGCAGTTGAATATATTCGTGCATTGATGAAACGCGGTTTAACGATCGATGAAGCGGCTCAACAAATTATGTTCGGTTTCTCAATGGGTGAAAATTTCTTTATGCAGGTTGCTAAACTTCGTGCAGTTCGTCCTATTTGGGCTGAGATCGTCAAAGCCTTCGGCGGCAATGAAAATTCTCAAATTGCACACGTTCACGGTCGTCCGGCGTTATTCTTCAAAACTACTTATGATCCTTACGTCAATATGCTTAGAAATACGACTGAAATTTTCAGCGGCGTTGTTGGCGGACTTGATTCATTTGAAAGCGCACCATTTGATGAGCCGATTCGTAAAGGTGATGAATTTAGCAGAAGAATCGCCCGTAATATTCAGATCATTTTGCAAGAAGAATTTGGACTTCTTCAACCGATTGATCCTGCCGGTGGAAGTTGGGCAGTTGAAACATTGACTCAACAGATCAAAGAAAAGATTTGGGCAGAATTTCAAGCGATCGAAGGTAAAGGCGGAATTATTGCGGCACTCAAAGAAAATTATCCACAAGATTCTATTGCAAAAGTTTTAGCGGATCGACTTAAAGCCGCTGAATCACGCCGCGATCGTATCGTCGGAACAAATATGTATCCTAATATGACAGAAGAAAGACTTGATCCTCGCGAAGAAAATTTTGATGACAATAAAAAATCTCGTGTTGCAGAAGTGGAAAAATTCATTTCTTCGATTGATGGTAATGCTGTTAAAGCGGCAGTATCAGCAATCAAAGTGGCTGAAATGGATTCCGTTATTGCTGCTGCCGCTGCCGGTGCTACTATTGCTGAAATTCGTCAAGCATTGGGCAAAGGCGAAAGCGAAACAGTGAATGCGATAACGGCACATCGCCGCAGTGAAAAATTTGAAGCACTTCGTAATGCAACTGAAAAATTCAAAGCCGATCATAACGGCGATAATGTAAAAATCTTTTTGGCAAATATGGGACCTATTCCACAGCATAAAGCTCGTGCAGACTTCACTACAGGATTCTTGCAAGTCGGTGCATTTCAAGTTTTAAGCAATGACGGTTTCAAGACTGTTGAAGATTGTGCAGCGGCTGCTAAAGAATCTGTCGCAGATGCAGTTGTAATCTGTTCAACAGATGCAACTTATCCTGAAATTGTTCCGGCTCTTGCTCCTAAACTTCACGAAGTTTTGCCTAATGCAACAGTTTATCTTGCAGGCACTGCACCGGCGGAACTTGTTGAGACTTATAAGAATGCCGGTATTGATGATTATATTAATGTTCGTTCAAATTGCTATCAAACGTTAGTTGCTTTGCAGAAGAAAAAAGGTATTAACTAATTCAGAATGCGGAATGCGTAATTCGGAGTTAATTATGAATAAATTAAAAAAAATAATTTCGATGACGGCAATTTGTTCAAGTCTGTTGATTTTTGGAATGAATGATAATAAAGTTGAGGCGTTAAAATATTTTTCACAGACTCCACAAATGATTTCAAGCAATACACCTTATGGTGATAATCAATCTGCAAGTCATTATGTTAAAAGTGATGACGCAAAAATTTATTACGAAGTCTACGGACAAGGTGATCCGATCGTTATTCTTCACGGCGGCGGACTTGGTTGTGCTTATGAAATGGGTTGCTTTATCGACAAATTGAAAGTTACTAATCAAGTGATTGTAATTTCGACACGTGGACACGGCAGATCGGAGATCGGTCATAAACCTTTTACACTCAAACAACGTGCTGATGATATTCAAGCTGTGTTAAAAAATTTTAATGTGAAAAAATCTGTTACAATGATCGGCTTTAGTGATGGTGGTTACAGCGGCTATTCATTTGCAGTTAATTATCCTGATCGTGTGAAAAAATTGATAACGATCGGAGCCGGTGAAGTTTTAAAGACAAATAAATTTTTCGTTTTTGATCTCAATGCTTGGAGAAAATTCGACGCTGAATTTATCGATCAGCAGAAAAAATTGATGCCTGAGCCGGATCGTTGGCAAGAAATGCTACATATGTATGAAGATATGTGGAATAATGCGATCGTCAGCAGAGAAATTTTTTCAAAGATCAAATGTCCGGTGCTTTTGATCAACGGCGAAAATGATCCTAATTCACCTATGACGACAGCGATCGCCGCTTATTATGAATTGCCGAACGCTAATATTTCAATCATTCCTAATACTTCACACGCTTGTTTTTTAGAAAATTTCAATGCTGTTTGGTCAGTAATAGAACCGTTTATTAATTAGGAATTAGGAATGCGAAATTCGGAATTGTTGATTTTTAATTAATTCCGCATTCCGAACTACGCATTCCGAATTAAGAAAGAAGTGATATATAAATGGCTGAATTTCAGAATCCTGATTTCACTAAAATAAATTTAAGTAATGCGCCGCAACAGTCAGAGGCTGAATGGAAAACGCAATTTGAAAAAGCGGCTGCCGCTAATTATGATTCACTCATTGAACGCACAATGGAACATATTCCGGTTAAACCGCTTTATACTCACGACGAATATGATCATATGAATCACCTTGATTTTGTAAGTGGTATTCCGCCATTCTTGCGTGGACCTTATGCAACAATGTATGTTTTCAGACCTTGGACTGTTCGTCAATACGCAGGTTTTTCAACGGCTGAAGAGTCAAATGCTTTCTATCGTCGTAACCTCGCCGCCGGTCAAAAAGGTCTTTCGATCGCTTTCGATCTTCCGACTCATCGCGGTTATGATGCTGATAATCCCAGAGTTTTCGGTGATGTTGGTAAAGCCGGTGTTAGTGTCTGTTCAATGCTTGATATGAATATTCTTTTCAGTGGTATTCCGCTTGATCAAATGTCCGTATCAATGACAATGAATGGTGCTGTTTTGCCGATTCTTGCATTCTTCATTCAAAGTGGTATTGAACAAGGCGTTGACAAATCGATCCTTGCAGGAACGATCCAGAATGATATTCTCAAAGAATTTATGGTTCGTAATACTTACATTTATCCGCCTGATATGTCAATGAGAATTATCGGTGATATTTTTGAGTATACAACTAAATATATGCCGAAATTCAATTCAATTTCAATCAGCGGCTATCATATGCAAGAAGCCGGTGCGCCTGCTGATATTGAACTTGCTTACACGCTTGCTGACGGTCTTGAATACATTCGTACAGGTAAAAATGCCGGTTTAGCAGTTGATGCTTTTGCAAAGCGTTTGAGTTTCTTCTGGGCGATCGGCAAAAATTACTTTATGGAAGTTGCTAAAATGCGTGCGGCTCGTGTCCTCTGGGCTAAGATTGTTAAATCACAAGGCGGCACTCAACCTAAATCAATGGCACTTCGTACTCATTGCCAAACGTCCGGATGGTCACTCACTGCACAAGATCCATTTAACAACATTGCTCGTACTGCTATGGAAGCTATGGGTGCGGCTCTCGGTCATACTCAATCACTTCATACGAATGCACTTGACGAGGCGATCGCTTTACCGACTGACTTTAGTGCTCGTATCGCTAGAAATACTCAACTTTATATTCAAGATGAAACGAAAGTTTGTAAAATTATCGATCCTTGGGGCGGCTCCTATTACGTTGAGGCTCTCACGAATGAAATTATTCGTCGTGCTTGGGCTCATATTCAAGAAGTGGAACAGCTCGGCGGTATGGCTAAAGCTATTCCGACAGGTTTACCGAAGATGAGAATTGAAGAGGCGGCGGCACGTCGTCAAGCTCGTATTGATTCTAACAATGAAACGATCGTTGGTCTCAATAAATATCGTCTTGATAAAGAAGATCCGCTTGAAATTCTTGCTATCGATAATACTGCTGTTAGAAATTCGCAAGTGGAACGCCTTAATAAACTCCGTGCAGAACGTAATGAAGATGATGTACGTGCAGCACTTGAGGCAATTACTAAAGCGGCTGAATCTCGTGACAATGGTAACTTGCTTGAATGTGCTGTTGAGGCGGCTCGTGTTCGTTGTTCACTCGGTGAAATTTCTGATGCGATTGAAAAAGTTTCCGGACGTTATCAAGCAACTATTCACACGATCAGCGGCGTTTATTCCGGTGAATTTAAAGATCAAACGGAACTTGATAAAGCTCGTGCAAAAGCTGATGAATTTGAAAAACTTACCGGTCGTCGTCCGAGAATTTTCGTTGCTAAGATGGGTCAAGACGGTCACGATCGTGGACAAAAAGTCATTGCATCTTCATTCGCTGATATGGGCTGGGACGTTGATGTAGGTCCGCTCTTCCAAACGCCTGCTGAAACTGCACAAGATGCTGTTGATAATGATGTTCATATGGTCGGTTTTTCAAGTCTTGCTGCCGGTCATAATACTTTATTGCCGGAACTCGTCGAAGAACTTAAAAAACTTGGTCGTGAAGATATTATGGTTGCGATCGGCGGAGTTATTCCTGTTCAAGATTATGACTTTTTATATCAACACGGTGCAGTTGCGATCTTTGCTCCAGGAACAAATATCCCTGAAGCCGGAATTAAACTTTTGAATTTGTTAATCGATCGTGCTAAAGAAGAAGAAGCCGGTTGAGCTAATTCGGAATTCGGAATTCGGAATTAGGAATTATTTTTTCAATTCCGCATTCCGCATTCTTAATTTCGAATTAAAAATACTGCCGAAGGATCATTTAAGATTCTCGACAGTATTTTTTTTTTTGATCTGATTTAAAAATTTTTTTATCCGAAATAATCTTCTATTCCGTCAAAAATTCCTTGCGCTGCTTTTTCAGCACCTTCTTTTGAATTTAATAAACTTTCTTCAAGAGGATTAGAAATGAAACCAAGTTCCACAAGAGTCGCCGGCATATCAGTATTTCTTACGACATAAAAATTACAAGGATGAGTTTTGCGATCTGGTGTCTTGATCTGTTCAATTAATGCTACTCTGATACATTCAGCAAGTTTTTTACCTTTCGGACTTCCGCCGCTGAAATAATATGTCGTTGTACCACGTGACGCAGGATTTGTAAAACTATCAGCGTGAATCGATATGAAAATATCAGCCTTAATTTCGTTTGCAACTTCACAGCGAGATTTCAATTCTTCAACGGCGGTTGCATTACGACCTTTTACATCAACTTCGGTATCAGTTCGACGAGTCATAATAACTTCTGCGCCTTCGTCAAGCAATAATTTTTCAAGTTCTAAAGAAACTTTTAATGTAACAGTTTTTTCCATAACACCACTCGGACCAATCGCACCAGGATCATTTCCGCCGTGTCCGGGATCAATAACAATCTTCTTGCCTTTGAGCGTCGTTAATTCATCTAATTTATTATCGATCTCATTTTTATCTTTCTTTTTGTCATTGTCCTTATCCTTATCCTTATCATCATCATCAGACTTATCATCTTTTTTATCTTTCTTATCTTTTTTATCCTTTTTATCTTTCTTGTCCTTCTTCTTATCTTTATCAGTTTGATCTTCTTTATCTTTAGGCGTTAGACTCGGAATGCCGTCAGGAACTTTTCCAATGTCCGACGGATCATTTTTGATCGGTTGAGTGTCGATCTGATCATTTTTAAAAGGTTTATCGACTTCATCATCTTTATTTTCGTTGACTTTTTGATCGAAATTAGATTTTTCAGCATCAGCACCAATATCAATAACTAATCTCTTGCCTGCCGAACCGCCGTCAAGAATAAAAATTTTATTTTCCGCTAAAGTTTCTATCACAAGTCGAACTTTCGATTTATCAAATTGTCCGATACGAATTTTTGATGCCGCCGTTGAATTAAGTTCAATTTCTTTCGGCACATTGTTAGACAGCCAAGCATCTTTCATATCAATAACAATTCTTGATGGATTTTCAAGATAAAGCACATCGTATTCAAGATTTTTTGTTATATCAAGAACAATTCTGATTCTGCCGTTGCCTGCGTTGTATCTTAAATTTTTAATTTCTGCCATATTTGATACACGTTTTGAAAATGAATTATCAGCCGCCTGAGCAACTTGAATGATCGTTACCATTGCAAAAAAAATCAGGAGGCTTGACAGCAATCTTTTAACCATCGAATACCTCCTTCAGAGTTTTAATTAATTTTGATCGTCAAAAAAATTTTTCACATAATCGATCATTCACTCTATTTTCATTATATCACAGTAGATAAAATTGTCAAAGCATATTTCTTAAAAAAGTTTTAGTTCTTTCTTCTTTTGGATTAGTGAAAAAAGTTTCGGGATCATTTTCTTCAACGATCACGCCGCCAGCCATAAAGATCACACGGCTCGCCGCCTCACGAGCAAAAGCCATTTCGTGAGTTACAACAATCATTGTCATATGTTCCGCCGCTAATTCTCTCATCGTTTTTAAAACTTCGCCGGTTAATTCAGGATCAAGTGCGCTTGTCGGCTCATCGAACAGCAAGATATCCGGTTTCATTGCTAAAGCTCTTGCGATCGCTACACGCTGTTGTTGTCCACCGCTTAAACGTGCAGGATAACGATCACGGACTTCACTCAATCCAACTTTCGCTAAAAGATTTTCAGCGGTTTTGATCGCCTCTTCTTTAGAAATATTTTTTACATAAATTGGTGCTTCGATCAAATTTTCTAAAACCGTCATATGTGGAAACAAATTAAATTGCTGAAAAACCATTCCGGTTGCCGCCAAAACTTCACGTTGAGTTTTTTCATCAACGTAAACACCATTTTCAACAAGAATTTGATTTTTAATTTTGATGTCACCTTTGTCGATCGTCTCAAGATGATTTATGCAGCGGAGCATTGTCGACTTTCCTGATCCGCTGGGTCCTAGAATTGCAACGACTTCACCTTTATCGACAACAAGATCAATTCCACGCAAAACTTGATTATCACCAAAATATTTATGTATGCTCGTCAATTCTAACATAGTTTCAGCCATAGATTACTTCCTTTAAAGATCATTTATTTAATTCTACATTCTGCATTCTGCATTCTACATTAAATTAAGCGTCGTATTTTCCGTAATAAGCCTCTAACTTCTTAAAAGCCCAAGTTAAAATTGCTGTCATAGCAAGATAGAATACAGCCGCAATTACAAACGGTGTCATATCAAATTCACGCTGCACGATCGTCCTTGCTACTCTCAAAAGATCATTCATCGCTAAAATATAGATCAATGAAGTATCTTTAACAAGGTTGATCGTTTCATTTGAGATCGGCGGCAAAACAATTCTTAAAACTTGCGGGAAAACAATTCTTTTCATCGTGTGCCAATGAGGCAAGCCGAGAACTTTTGCCGCTTCAAATTGTCCACGTGGTATTGCTTGCAGTCCTGAACGAAAAATTTCAGCGAAATAAGCCGCATAATTCAACGTAAATGCTAAGAGTGCCGCCGATATGTCTGATAATTTGATACCGACAACCGGCAAAGCGTAATAGACAAAGAGTAATTGCAACATTAACGGAGTGCCGCGCATTATCCAGACGTAAAATTCCATAAGATAACGCAGCGGCTTAAATGTCGAAAGTTTTCCAAGTGCTGCTAATCCACCGATCGGCAATGATAATACTAATGTAACTATGAATATTTCAAGTGTAATACCTGCACCTTTGCAGATCAGCAGAGTCATATCAAGATATTTTTCAAATAAACTTTCCAATAAATTTTCCTCAATATCAATTTATATTTTTGGTTCAACAATCGACGATTATTGTTTAGTCTTCAATAAATCTTTTCCAAACCATTGTTCAGAAATTTTCTTAGCTGCGCCATCTTTGACCATTTCATCAAACACTTTTTGGACTTCATCACGAAGAGCAGTATCATCTTTTCTGAAGGCAATACCAAATTGACTGATCGGACCGATCGTTATGTCAAGTGCTTCGATCTTCTCCGGGTGCTTGCTGATATAGTAACGTCCAACGATCTCATCACAAACAACTGCATCAAGACGACCATTTTCAAGATCCATTAAAGCACTTGTATAATCGCCGTAAGTTTTAAGTTCTTTCATTCCGTTTTTGATGCCTTCGTTTTCATTGAAATATGCTTCAGCAGTTGATGCCGCTTGAGTTCCGACGGTTAAACCGTTGAGACCTTCACCATTAGCGATTGATCCCGGAGTTTCACCTTTACGAACAAAAACAATCTGACGATTCTCCATATAAGGATCAGAGAAAAGCATATTTTCTTCACGTTCAGGCGTAATGTCTAAACCATTCCAAAGTACGTCAATTCTTTTGCTTTTAAGTTCAGCCTCTTTACTTGACCAGTCGATCGCTTTAAATTCGACTTCACGTCCAAGACGTTTAGCCGCCTCTTTAGCAAGATCGACATCAAAGCCAACGATATTATTTTTCTCATCACGAAAACCCATCGGCGGAAATTCATCATCAAGACCTACAACGATCTTTTGACCGGAGTTAGCCGCCTTATCATTGCCGCCGCCTTCTTGTCCACCGCAGCCGGTTAAAATTGTGCAAGCTGCAAGAGCCGCCATCATCAATAAATTTTTGATTTTCACTTTGTAAAACCTCCAAAATTTTTTTATTTATTAAATTTTAATTCTGCATTCTAAATTAATTTTGCATTCTTAATTTTTAATGATCAAGTCTTCACCAAACCATTGTTCAGAAATTTTCTTTGCCGTGCCGTCTTTGATCATTTCGTCTAAAGTCTTCTGCACTTCGTCACGCAAAGCAGTATCATTCTTTCTAAAACCAACTGCAATATCACCTTTTTCACCTATAAAAATATTTGTAACTTCAATGTCATTCTTCAAATTATGCTGGAAAATGTAATAAATACCATTCATTTCATCACAAATTGCCGCATCAATTTTGCCATTCTTCAAATCCTCAAGTGCATTCGGCGCATCAGCATATAATTTTATCTCTTGCAAAGAATTTTTTAAATTTTCGTCGTTGTTAAGGTGCATTTCGCCGGTTGAATCCTTTTGAAGACCGATAATTTTTCCTACGAGTGAATTTTTATCAATGATCTTTTCTTGACGATTCTTTAATGTAAAGACGATCAAGCCGCTATTTAAATAAGGCTTTGTAAATAAAATATTTTCTTTTCGTTCGTCGGTGATCTCTAAACCATTCCAAATCATATCTATATTTCCTGAATCTAATTCTTGCTGTTTGTTAGCCCAGTCGATCGCTTTAAATTCAACTTCATAATTAAGACGCTTCATTGTCTCTTTTGCAAGATCAATATCAAAGCCTACGAATTTACCGGAATCATCTTTAAAGCCGAACGGCGGAAAACTTTCATCTAATCCAACGACAACCTTTTTTTGTGGCTCATTGTCTTTTGCTGATTGTTCACCACAGCCGCCGGAAAAAATTGATAACATAAAAACCATAATCATAAAAAGAATTTTGATTTTCATAAAAAAACATTCCTCACTAAAAATTTTTTTCAACACAACTTTTTGAATTATACTATCACAGAAAAATCTTTGCAAGCAATTTCATTTTATAAAAAATTTTCTCTTTCGATCAAAAATTTTTCTCTCTCATCATTACGAATGCAAAAAAAAATTTTATCAAAAAGCGGCGTAATAGATATAAGCCGCAAATTTTTTTCAAAAATTTTAAATGATCTTGTATTAAATGTGTAATATTGTATAATGTAAGAAAGTTGATCGTTAGAGGCGGTGATGAAGTGAATTACACAAAAGGCTATAAATTTAGACTGTACCCGAACGACATACAACAAAACTTGATTAATCGGATATTAGGCTGCTGTCGCTTTGTATTCAATCACTTTTTAACCGTGAGAAAAGAATCCTATCAAAAGGACAAAACGAAAATAACATATACTAAGACAAGCAGTCTGATGACGCAATTAAAACGAGATATTGATCACCTTTGGCTTAATGAAGCTGATTCAATCGCCTTGCAACAATCACTTAGAGATTTAGACACTGCCTATCAAAACTTTTTTAAACGTAAAAACGGCTATCCAAAATATAAATCAAAGCACAATCACAAACAGACGTATCGAACGATAAGCAAAATCATTAGAATTGAAGGCAAGTATATCAATCTTCCAAAAGTTGGATTAGTAGAATTTAGACAATCAAGGCAAATCAAAGGAAAGATCATAAATGCCACGATAACTAAAAATGCGTCGGGAAAATATTTCATATCGCTATGTGTTGAAGAAGATTTAGCAGATGATCTCAAACTCAATCAAGGTGGAGAAATCGGAATTGACGTAGGATTGAAAGAATTTTACACAGACAATTTTGGAAATGTCGTTTTGAATCCTAAAATCTTGAAACGGTTGACAAAAAAGTTGATCAAAGAGCAGAAACGATTGTCAAGGCGAATGAGAGAAAGTAGAAATCGCGAAAAACAACGGGTAAAAGTAGCGATAGTACACGAAAAAATCGCAAATACCAGGTTAGACTTTCTTCATAAACAAACGACGAAATTGTGTCGTGAAAACCAAACGATAGCGGTTGAGTCGTTAAGAGTGAAGAATTTACTAAAAAATCACAAGTTAGCGAGAGCAATAAGTGACGTAAGTTGGGGTGAATTTTTTCGACAGTTAAGTTACAAATCAATATTGTATGGTTGCGATTTAATTAAAGTGCCGACGTTTTACCCGTCAAGTCAGACCTGTAGTCAATGTGGAAGTAAGAATCCATTGACTAAAGATTTGAAAGTGAGAAGTTGGAAATGTCCAAAATGTGGAGCGTTGCACGATCGAGATGAGAATGCGGCAAAAAACATTTTGGCAAAAGCACTAGAAATTAAAAATTCAGCTTAAATATTAAAATAACTACTGTGGGACACACAGGAAGTAACGCCTTTGGAGAGCGTGTAAGATCTTTCACTAAGTCGCAAATGACAAAGGCAGTGCTCGATGAATTAGGAATCCGCCGGCTTTAGCCGTGCGGAGTTGTCAATGCAATTTGCATTCTAATTGTTTAAACTATTAGCATTGTTTTTAATTTGATTGGAAGAATTTTATTGAATGAATTGAAATTTGAAAAATTATATAACTTGACGATTCCGACGACTGAAACGAAATCTGAATTATATTTTCAAGGCAATTATCAAAACGAAGAAGGAAAAATTTTTATTGATAAAGGAAATTCGATCGATCTCGGAACTTATTTTAATGCTTTCTCTATCAAGAAGTGGATAAGTTACACGACTATCAGAAAGCTGCAGATCAAATTGAATCTTATCGGAAATTTTTTTGTTGATCTCTATGGCTTTGATATTTTCGGTGAAGAAGAAATTTTGCGCTTGAATTGTGAAGGAACGATCGAAAGAACTTTTGATGTTAGAGATTTTGACGACTTTGAACAAGTTGGGATCAGATTAACAGCTTTGAATGATCATTGTGAATTTTTAGGCGGTGAATATTTCGGAGCGTTTGAAAGTGAACGTGAAATTAAAATCGGCGTGACGATCTGCACTTTCAAGCGTGAAAAATATCTTTTGCCGAATCTTGAGAAGTTGAAAGCGTTGACTGATCGCAACAAAAATTTCAGTGTAATGGTCATCGACAACGGTCAAACGCTCGAAGAAACATTATCTGATGAGCTGCAGATCATTCACAATCGAAATTTCGGCGGTTCCGGCGGTTTCACTCGTGGAATTATCGAACAAGTTAATCAAAATAAAAATACTCATATAATCTTGATGGACGACGATATTATAATTGAACTCTCAGCATTTGATCGGCTTTATGCGATTTTGCGTCATATGAAAAGCGATCTCGTTGAAAATTTTTTTGCCGGTGCAATGTTAAATGTTGAGTCTCCGACAATTCAAGTTGAAAATACGGCTTATTGGAATAAAATCATTTCTAAACCTTTTGGTGAAGGTTTTGATCTCAGCAATAAGCATTTAATTTGTTATAATGAGCACGTGCCGGAGAATGTAAATAATTATTCCGGCTGGTGGTTCTGCTGCATACCTGTTGACATTGTTAAAAAGATCGGTTATCCTCTGCCTAATTTTATCAAAGGTGATGATATTGAATACAGTCTGCGCAACGGCAAAAATATATTAACGCTGAATGGTGCAGCAGTCTGGCATGAGGCTTTTGCAAAGAAATTAAATCCTGTAATGAAATTCTTTAGTGATCGTGGAATGCTTTTGATAAATCACTTTGCAGAAGGCAGCGGAAAATTTACTTTTGTTATTGCGGTCGTTTTGAGGATTTTAAAGCGATTCATTAAATTTGATCTCGACAGCATTAGAATTTTAGAATTTGCACTTGAAGATTTAAATGGCGGCTTTGAAAAAATTACTTCAATTCGTGCTGATGATAAATTTGCTATATTAAAAAGTACTCCGCTGAATAAAAATATTCTTTCAACGATAATATCTATTGTGAAACTCACGTTTAAGCATTTTAACGATTATGAAAAACTTGATAGAGATTATAAAAAATTCCGTGATGAGAAACTTTTAGATCAAAAATTTTGGCTTGGGTATCTCGACATAAAACATTTTGAGGATTGATTATTTTATTATGAATGCATTAATTGCAGAAATTTATAAATATCGCTATTTAATTTCAGAACTTGTTGTCCGTGACATCAAAAAAAAATATCGCCGTTCAGTGCTTGGAGTGCTTTGGAGTCTTTTAAATCCATTACTCACAATGATCGTCACGGCGATGATCTTTTCAAATTTATTTCGATTCGATATTGTCAACTTTCCGCTTTACTTACTCTGCGGTCAAATAATTGTTACGTTTTACAATGAAAGTACAAGTTTTGCAATGAGTTCGATAATTGAAAATGGCAGTCTCTTGAAAAAAGTTTACATTCCAAAATATTTATTTCCGGTCTCAAGAGTCATTTCAAGCTGCGTTAATTTATTCTTCACTCTTCCGGCGTTATTTTTAATATTAATCGTGACAAAAATGTCATTGCCGCTTGAGTCATTTACTTTTATAATTCCGTTGCTGTTAATGTTCTTCTTCTGCTTAGGCGTTGGATTAATTCTTTCAACGATAGCAGTTTATTTTCGTGACATTTTTCATTTGTACGGAGTTTTCTTGTCAGTCTTAGGATACGCCACGCCGGTATTTTACCCGGAATCAATAGTGCCTGAAAGTTATATGTTTATATTCAAAATCAATCCGCTGTATTTTTACTTGAAAGCATTTCGACAAGCAATTTACGATGGACAATTTCCTGAACTTGATCTGATTTTGATCTGCTTTGCAATGGCGATCGCCGCGTTGAGTATCGGAATATTTTTATTTAGAAAGTACCACAACAATTTTATTTTGTATATTTAATTTGTAATGGGTAATTTGTAATGGATAATTTAAATTCAAATGTTATTGAAGTTCGTAACGTTTCGATGCACTTCAATTTAATGGAAGAGAGAATCGACAGCCTAAAAGAATACATTGTTAAATTCATCAAAGGTCAGTTGCTTTATAATGATTTTGTTGCACTTGATAATGTATCTTTTGAAGTGCAAAAAAGTGATCTGCTTGGAATAATCGGACTTAACGGCGCAGGCAAATCAACACTTTTGAAAATTCTTGCAGGCGTTTTAAGCCCTACAACAGGATCAGTTAAAATTAATGGATCAATGGTTCCGTTAATCGAAGTTGGCGCAGGCTTTGATCCTGATCTTACTGCAAGAGAAAATATTTTTTTGAATGGGATCATTTTAGGCTATCGAAAAAAATTTTTGCGTGAACATTTTGATGAGATCATTGACTTTGCTGAATTGAAAGATTTTATTGATGTGCCGGTTAAAAATTTTTCAAGTGGTATGTATGCTCGACTTGGATTTTCGATCGCTACAGTTGTCAAGCCGGATATTTTGATCGTCGACGAAGTTTTATCTGTTGGTGATTTTCGTTTTCAAGAAAAATGTGAAAAGCGAATTTCAAATATGATCGCTGACGGTGTAACGATCATTCTTGTTTCTCACGATATGGGAATGATCGAAAGGCTTTGTACTAAAGTTTTGTGGCTTGATCACGGTAAGATGAGAGCTTACGGCGATAAAGATCAAATTTGTGAGCAATACAAAAATAGTTAAACGAGGTGTTAAAAATTTGAGTAAGAAAATTGAAATTTATGTTGCGTGTCATAAACCTTCAGAGTTACCTAAAAATAATTTATTTTGTCCTATTCACGTTGGTGCGGCGAAGTCTAAAATTGTAATGCCGGGCTTGCTTAGAGATGATGACGGCGATAATATTTCTGAAAAAAATCCTCAGTATTGCGAATTAACGGCGCAATATTGGGCGTGGAAACATTCCGACGCTGATTATATCGGTCTTTGTCATTATCGTCGCTATCTCTCATTCACTGATGAACGCTTTGAAAATTTCACTGCTGATAATCGTCGTCAAGTCCTTGTAAAAGTTTTAAATCCGGATACTGAAGAAAAATATGGCTTGCTTGATGAAAGTCAAATGAAGTATTTAATAACTTCTAATGATATTCTTGTTGGTGAGGCGCAAGACTTAACGAAAGTTAGTACACCTTTTGGACTTCAAGATAATGTATTGAAACATTGGCAAGCGCACGATATGGCATTGATCAACATCGACGATCTCAATAAAATGTTTTCGATCATTGAAAGAGATCACCCGGATTTTTACAACAGTATGAAAGAATATATGAATGGAAAATTTTTTTATGGTTTCAATACTTTTGTAATGAAACGAGAATTTTTCCTGGAACTTTGTGATCTCGAATTTGATATTCTTTCAAAGTTGGAGCAAGTCGTTGATATTAGTCATTACAATCAGCAACTTTCACGCATTTATGGTTTTATGGGTGAAATTATTTTTAGTGCATATGTTTATCACATTCATAAAACTCGGCGCAATGTAAAGATCAAAGAATGTCAAGTTCTCTACTTTGATAAGACTGATCCACTCACTCACATTAAACCCAAATTTTTAGACGCAATGAATGTTGTCGTCGATTTAGAAAATGTTCCTTCATTCTTACTCTATCCATTTTTAAATCAATTCATAAGCAATATAAATAAAAATATCAATTACGAGTTGATCATTTTAGCTGAAAAAATTTCTCCTCAGTATAAAAAATATTTTAAGAATTTGATGAATGACTTTGAAAATGTCAATACTTCAATTTTAGAAACAGATTATTACTATTCATATATTGAAGATATGTACGGTGAGATCACAAACGCAGCTCATATTTTCTTGCCGTGGATACTTCCTAATTTTGAAAAGTGTCTTTATCTTCGTTGGAATACTTTTATTGAAAGCGATCTGCTTGTACTTTACAATCAAGACTTGCAAGAAAATCCTATCGCCGCCGTTAAAGACGTTTTTCATCAAGGTATGTTAAATACTTTTTACCATGACGAAAAAAATTATTGTGAAGAGAATCTGCACATTGAAAATATTTTTGATTTCGTTAATGATAACGTTTTGCTGATGGACTTAGAAAAAATGCGCAGAATGGATTTCAGTTATGTTGCACAACAAGTTTCAGGCGCAACGACTAAGAATGATAAAAAGCCTGTTGATATTCAGTTGTTTAATATGATTTATCAAGGTTATATAACTTTTCTGCCTCAAAATTTCAACAATCTCATAGTCAGCAATTCGCCGGTGAAATTTTTCATTCAAGAAGCTCCGCTTGAATTAACTTCGGAACTTAAAAAGACTGCTGACGAGGCAATTATTCACCGCTATGATAGAGATATGCCTTGGGTTGTTGACGATGACACAGATATAAATTTTTTCATTCGTTATTGGAAGATCGTAAATCAAAGCGAATTAGCTCCGATATTTAATAATCATAATATCTTTCGCAGTCGTCAAAATGCTTCAACAGTCATTCACGGCTTGATCGATAAAATTTTTCCAAAAGGAACTCAACGACGTGAACGAGTTAAAAATATGTTTCCTCGTAGCGGCTTAGTTTATAAAACTCTTCAAAAATTCATCAAAGGATTTTGATCAATGCTTTTCAATTCTTACGAATTTATATTTTTATTTTTCCCGGCAGTTTTGATAATTTACTTTGTACTTGGAAATAAACTTAGCAACGCCGCTAATATCTGGTTGGCGGCAGCAAGTTTATTTTTTTATGGCTGGTGGAATACTGATTATTTACCGTTGTTGATCAATAGTATCTTGCTGAATTACATTTTAGCCGGTGAAATTTTGCGATCACGTCAAGAAAAAATTTTTTCTCAAGCTAAAATTTATTTTTATAGCGGCTTGATCTTCAACATAGGTCTTTTAGGTTATTATAAATATTTTAACTTCTTCTTGAAAAATTTTAATCGTCTCGGCGCAGAATTTGAGATCGTAAATATTATTTTGCCGCTCGGAATTTCTTTTTTTACGATAACTCAACTGCTTTATCTATTCGACTGCTATGAAGGCGTTGCAAAAGATCACAACTTTGTTAATTATGTCCTCTTTGTCTCATTCTTTCCACATTTAATGGCAGGTCCGATTTTGTATCACCGTCAAATGATGAAACAATTCAACGATCCAACTCTTAGAATTGTGAACTGGTCGAATATGTCAAGCGGTTTAACTCTTTTTGTGATCGGCTTAATGAAAAAAGTTTTGATCGCTGATCAACTTTCACCTTACGTTAATTTGTGTTACAGTCATACAAATGAACTTGATTTTATTAATGCGTGGCTTGTGGCTGTAAGTTATATGATACAATTATATTTTGACTTCAGCGGTTACAGTGATATGGCTGTTGGTTTATCTAGAATGATGAATTTAGAAATTCCGATCAATTTTAATTCGCCGTATCGTGCAACAGGTATGATAAATTTCTGGCAGCGCTGGCATATTTCATTGACGAATGCTATAACAGCTTGCGTTTATATGCCGCTTGTGAAATATTTCAAGACACGAACTTTAATGCACACGATCGCCGCGTCATTCATTGCATTTTTCATTGTTGGAATTTGGCACGGAGCCGGCTGGACTTTCGTAATTTTTGCGATTCTTAACGCCGCCGGTGTCGTCGTTAATTATATCTGGAAATATTATAAATTCTCAATGCCAAAATTTTTTGCTCATATCGTCACGCTGTTTTATGTTTTAATAACAATGGTTTTCTTCAGAGCTCCGAGCACTCATTCAGCTGTTGAAGTTTTAAAATCAATGCTTAATTTTGATACAATTAATTTTGAAATGTTAATGATAACTTCAAACGATTTTCAGCAATTCCCGAAAATTTTATTTGTAATTGCAATTCTGATCATTGCACTTTGTCCTAATTCAAACGAACTAATTAAAAATTTTAAACCGTCTTGGAAATGGACAATAGCGATCGTGATAGGTTTAATACTTTCAATTTTGTTTATGACTCAACCTACTGAATTTTTATACTTTCAATTTTGAGGTAACTTTATGAGCGATAAAAAATTTTTTTTGAATGTATTGATCGGCTTCGTGATCGGAATGATTTTTTTAACGCTGATCGTTTGGCAAATTCCGGAAAAAGATTATTTTGATGGTGAATATCCATCTTGGCGACAACAAAAAGATTATACTCATACTAAAGACGATCAATCGCAAATAATTTTTCTCGGTGATTCTGCTTTCAAGGCGGCTGTTATTCCCGATCAATTAAACAATTCTGCTTATAATCTTTCATTAGGTGGAGCCGGTCCGATCGAAATGTTTTATTCATTGAAAACTTATTTGAAAAATCACCCTAAACCGCAAAAAATTTTCGTTTCGATCGCTCCTATGCACTTTATTTATCTTGATCGTTATCGTGATCGCACGATCTATTTTCACTTTCTTGATCCACGTGATCAGATCGAATCACAATTAAAAATTTTCAGTCGTGATAAAGTTCCATTGATCGATCGCTTTTGGCAGTCAATCGACACTTTGCAATTTATGATCAAATTTCCAACGAAATATTTTCAGACGATCAAAAATAGTGAACTTGCACGCGGCGAGATCAACGAACAAATGTATCAACAAGTTAAAAATGAACGTGGTCATATGTTATTCGGAAATGATCCGGAATGGTTTAATCATTTTGAACCGCATCCGCAGTTGTTAGTTGATTTTAAATTGTTGCAGAGTGAAGATTATTATATTCGACAAATTTTTAAATTATGCCGTGATAATAATATTGAAGTGCATATGTTGCAAACGCCGATCAATCATTTGACTTTTGAGGCGGCGAAGAATCATAATTATTTCAATCCATATCAAGATTATTTGCGGACTTTAAAAAATGATCTCAACGTTGACATTGAAACGGATTTGAAATTTTATGATATTCATCTTTTCGGCGATCATCTTCATCTCAATAAAAAAGGTGCTGAGATTTATACTAAAAATTTGAAAGAGAAATTTAATCTTTAAAAGTGTATAAAAAAATTCCGTTGATCAAAATCGATCAGCGGAAAATTTTTTTATTTCAAAAGATTATCATTAATATTTCACAAAAAAATTTGACACTGCGCCGCATTCTGTTATAATAAATCTGAAAATAAACTTGAAAGTTGGCGAAGTAATGGAAATAATTGAACACATAATTGTTGCGGCGGTCGTGATCTATTTTGCAATTTACGCCGTCATTAAAATTTATTTCAATATCAAAGGTCAAGAAATTGTAATTGCGAAGGCAAAGGAACACACGCCATTTAAAATTGAAAGTCGTGACGATCACGAAATGACAATTTCAACGGTGATGGATTTAGTCAACGAAGGCAAGCAAAGCGCATTGATCGTTGACTGTCTTGTTAAGCCTCAACTGCCTTATGAACAATATGACGGGATCGCCGTTCGTGGTAAAGCAGAAGTTGAAGGCGTTCCACGTGAAGACGATTATTTTGAAGCAATGGTACTTTTTGCAAAAGGTGATCCTCACGGCAGCAACCTTATCAAGATCAAAGCGATCGTTAAATTGACTGCCAGAAAAGGTATGACACTCGATCAAGCTCTTTCACATATGGTTGATTTTCCGATTGAAATAATTTATCGTGAAGTCGGAAGGACTCCATTACATTTTTCGATAGCAAGAATAATTTTAACGGCTGAAGAATTAACTCAACTTGCAGGCGTTAAATTGATCAGAGACTGAGGTGAATTTTAAAATGGCAAATGTTGAACTTGTTACAGTTCCTACAAGAATTTTGACTGATAAAGATGATATTATTGATATGATCGAAAAGTACACGAAAGATAAGATCGGTGCAGATGATGTTTTGACGGTTGCAGAAAGTGTTGTTGCGATAACTCAAGGACGCTTTGTCAGACCTGACGAATTGACGATTAGCGACGCGGCGAAATTTTGTTGTCGATTTATTCCGGATTATGGCAGTCTTGCAACGCCTCACGGTATGCAGTCACTTATGAATGCTGAAGGTACTTTTCACGTTGCAGCGTCGTTATTTGTTGGTTTTTTAGGTAAACTTGTTGGAATTAGAGGACTTTTTTATAAATGGGGCGGCAAGCAAGCTCCGTTGATTGATGATTGTACAGGAACAATGCCGCCGTTTGATAAATGTGTTGTCTATGGTCCGGCTGACGGTGAAAATGTCGTTAAGAAGATCAAAGATCGTTTAGGTTGTTTCGGCGCAATGATCGCTGATGTTAATGATCTTGAGTTAGAAAATCCAAAATACGTTGCGGCGACTGAAGGACTTAATGCTCCGCTTGCGGCTCATCTATTGCAACATAATCCTTTTGGAAATGCTTCACAGAAGACACCGATTTGCATTTTGAAAAATTTCCGTCAATATCAAGAGTCAAATAATTAAATTATGAGTAGACTTAATGATTTAATTGAGGAACTTTGTCCGCACGGCGTGGAATTTAAAAAAGTAGGCGAAGTTATAAAAAAATATTCTGTTAAGGCTAAAAATGATAAATCTGTTGAATTGGTCTACACAATCAGCAAAGATTTAGGAATTATTCCATCGCTTGAATATT
>JAFUZV010000016.1 GCA_017476425.1 Selenomonadaceae bacterium | reverse complement strand
CGACTTCTTGACCACAACTCACCTAATGATAATGGTTGTCCGGGCTGTCTTCCTGATACCTTTACCCGCCGTCTAAAAATTCTCATCACCTCTCATTAACTTTTTTTCTTTATTATACGACGATTTATTTAAAATGCAAGAGTTTTTTTGCGCCTTTCATCCCCATAGATAAAGCTAGGTACTTTTCGGCGCATTTTTCGGTAAACCAAACGACTACCGAACGATGCTACAAAGCTCGAAAGGTGAGTCGACTCCGAATATCGACTGTTGACGTGGCATCGTTCAACGATCACGTCTAATTTTATAGAGGCTTGCTAATTTTGTCAAGCATTATTTTTTTGTCAATGATTGATAAAGTTTCATTAATTCCGCTACAATTTCCGATTCAGTCATTGATTGATCGAATCCGTAAGCATTCATAACGGCTAAATCATTCTCTTGATGAGCCGTCAAAAGTTCTTCAGGCATAATTTTCGGATCGTAGAGTTTAGCGAGTGATAATTTTTGAAAGCGTTTTGAACGACGAATGAATAAAATATTTTGAGCGGTATTTTCGATCGCTCTTTTTTGTTGACGTGACGGACTACACCAAACGAAATTATTATAAACAATTTTTTGAGAATAAATATATCTCAATTCAAAGCGTCCACAAATTGATTTCATCCAAGCCATATGTATTGAACTTGTTAAAATTCCAAAGTGATATAAATTTGCCTCCGGAATTATTTGAATTAAATTCGATGGAATAATTTCACTATTCATAAAGCCGATCGGAATATATTTTCGATTTTCTGATGAAATTGTCGGTACAACTATAAAAGTTTTTGGATTTAAAGTCTCTCTAAATAAATGTGGACGTTCAGCTAATTTTCTTGCACCAGGATCAGGACTATTTAATCGTTTTTGACGACATTTTTCAACTCGTTTAGCAACCAGTGGCATTGAATTAATTTCATCTTCAGTTGCATCAACAAGCCATAAGCAATAGCGTTTCTTGTGATTAATAAATTCTTCAGCTCCAACAAGTTGTTTGATAAATTTTTTCGCTGCCGGTTCATTACGAATAAAATAATCATAATCATTTTCTTCAATAATTAAATTTCCGCCGTCAGTTGGTTGATTGCCTTTTCTCATATTCGGAACATTACAAAGCGGTTTATTTCTGCTCTCAACAAAAATATTTTCAGCGTCGATTAGATAAGCGTTAATGTTATTCGCCAAAATTTTACTTTCACCATCAAAAATAAATTTCTTCTTCACGTCAACACAACTAAAGCCAATTATTACACAATGCACCGCTGCAGTTTTGCGATCGTTGTCAATCGTCCATTTAAAAGTCCGCCGTGCAAAATCAATATGAATCTTCTCAAATAACGGTTTCCAAATGATCGCCACTTGTTCACCTTGACAGATTGAATTTGTACTGACAAATGCACAGCGAATTTTTGTATCTTTGATAAATTCAGCGGCTTTGAAGTACCAGCAACTTACATAATCGATCTTTTTAGTCTTGAGTCCGGTGACATTAAGCAGATCATTTTTCTGTTGAGTCGTTTGATAAGTATAACCAACAAATGGCGGATTACCGATCACAAAATCAATTTTATTTGCGACTTCGTGCCAATCAATTTGTAAAGCATTTGCGTTGACAATCGTTGAATAATTCTTCAGCGGCAAAAATTTCAAGTCCCGATCAATAATCATTTCAGTTTCTTGCAGCATTTGACTTTCAGCGATCCACATTGCAGTCTTAGCAACTGCAACGGCAAAATTATTTATTTCAATACCGTAAAATTGATTGATCGACACCTTGATCGAATTGTAATTTTTATCGAATTTGCGAATCTCACGAATAATTTCATTTTCAAGCCTGCGCAGTGATGAATAGGTTTCAGTTAGAAAATTACCACTGCCACAAGCCGGATCAAGAAATTTTAAATTCGCTAATTTATCTTGAAAATTTTTCAGCCGATCGATTTTGTCCTTGCGTGATCGTTTAATCGAATTAAATTCATCGTTGAGATCGTCCATAAACAGCGGATCAATTACCTTGTGAATGTTTGAAATGCTTGTATAGTGCATACCGCCTTGACGACGAGTCGGATCACTCAAAACTGATTCAAATAACGCTCCGAAAATCGTCGGATTAATTCCACGCCAATCAAATTTTTGAATTGCCGCCACTAACAAGTAGTAAGTTATATCTTCATTGAAAGCCGGAACATCAATTTTTTCACTGAATAAGCCGCCATTGACATAAGGAAAATTATATTTATTCTGTTCATTGCAATTAAGCATTTTGAAAAGTTCAATCAAAGCAGCTTGACGATCTTCAACTGCAAACGATTTGAGATAATTATAAAACTGATCTTTTTGAAAAATTCCGGAGTCCTCAGCATACAGGCAAAACATTAATCGAACGCATAATTTATTCAGAATATCATCGTCAACTTTACGTTTCTTGAAAGAATTATAAATATCACCGAGAATTTCAGCCGCCTTGTATGAAATTTTTACTTCAGTATCAATTCTGGTGTCATTAGGATCAACCAAAAATTTTAATCTTGAATATTCCTGCAGAAGTCTTTCAACGGAAATTTTGATCGGCTCACGTTTAGCAAGTGCAATTTCATCATCATTGAAATTAATATCTCGATTATTTTCCGTCAAGTACGATAGAAAATCTTCTTGATTAGGAGCAAAATTTTTGTAAATCCAAATTTCTTTAAAATTGCAGGTAACGATCCAACGTGGACGATCAGAATAATCAAGCGAATCAGCATAACGTTTAGCCTGTTCAAACGGCGTTAAAAATATGCCGTCAGATTGTTCAAGCGGCTTGTTGAGATCGATCGCAAAACTTTTTTGTTCAATCAAAACTTTTGTACTTGAAATATAAGCATCAATTCTTTTGATATGTCCGTTGATCTCAACTTTCTTTTGAGTATCAAAAAAATTTTCCGGCTGATCTTCAATTCCAAGCACTCGAATTAAACCGATCCAAAATTTGTAAGTGTCGCTGATCTCATCACCGTGATCTCGCCATTGTGCAACGAATTTTTTTATATCATTCTCATTCAAAATTCTTCACCTCAACGCAAAAAAAATTACCCGTTAATCACGAGTAAATTTTATCACAATCGGTAATTAATTTATAGTGCCTTGAGACGATCCGTCTCTTTATCTTCAACAACAAAACTTCCGTCATTTATCTCATTCAATCTATCGTTGAGTTTTTTCAAAAGTTCAAGCATTTTATCCTTGTCAGCAAGTTCTTGATCTTTATCGAAATAACAAGTCTGATCTTTGTAGTCAAAATAGTAGTAAGAACTGTAAATATCTTCAATTTCAGCACAAATTTTATTAATTTCTTCGTCATTGTCAATAAGATCGAAGTGCATTAAATTTATTAAATTTTCTTTGGTTTCAGGATTATAATAAGAAATCCAAAGGGGTTTAGCCAAATAATCAAACATAATTTTTACAGTGAAAACTTTTTTCATTTAATCACCTCATTATTTTGAAGTTGGGTACGCACTGATCATAAATCCATTAGTGCCAATACCTGTAAATATGTAATATTCGCCATTATAGTAATATTTGCGTGAAAATCCTGCTCTACCTTTCTTGATTACTACTTCATTTGATATAACTTGACCATAACGAACGACATTTTTTAAATAAGTTGGAATTTGATCTGCCTCTAAATTCAAAGCACGTTTAAAATCATCAACGTGACCTTTTAAAATATGTTTAAATCCTGCCATTTCGTTACCAGTCTCAAGGAAAACAATTTGTCCCGTTCGATCTTTAGTTATGAACAGAACATTTTCTTTCGTGTATTTTACCTTATCTCTATCAAGTTCGGCAAATAATTTTTCTTCTTCAGTATTAATCAATACTTGATTAGCTTTTGCCTGTGAATTTTCAAATTGAGATTGTTCAAGTGACGTTTGAGGTGAACCCTTAGTGCCGTGATTTGTACCTGAATCTTTGTATCTGCCCATAATTCCTCATCTTTCGTGAAACTCTTTAATTCTATTTCTTGGAATAATAATTTGAATACCTTTTGCAATCGCATAAGAAAATAATTTATGAATAATCTCATCATTGCAAACGGAATAAACGACGATATATTTTAATGGCAATTTATCAACTGTATATTTTATCGCTTTCAAGAGTAATTCTTTTTGAATAGAATTTTTAACTGAACCTTTTGTACTGAACGCAACCACTTTACTCTCCTCAATTCCATCAAGCATATATTCAAAACTTCTTTCGTCGCCATAAGTGATTAATGGAATGACAACAGCTTTTAATTCGGTAGCGAGCCAAACTGAAACTAATCGCATCTTTTTTCTTCGTGAAACTCTTTCAGCAAAGTCCATATCACCAGTTAGAGAATAATCCGGCTCAATGAAAAATTTCACACCTTCAAAATGTTCCTTAAAATATTTCAATCTTTTCTTATCATTATAATAAATAGAATTATAAAGACCTTTTTGATTGTCAAATTTGTTATCGTATGTGAAAAAACATACGCCAGTTAATGTAGTTTTGTGATATTCTTCTTTATGGTGATAAAGTGCCAAATAATCTGGAAAAATTTCACTATTGCACGGAATACAAGATATTTCCAAAATTCTTGATACAGGTGCACGATTTGAAACTTCAGCATAATGAAGGTTTAATTTCTGCTTTAGATTTAGAAATTATAATTGTAGTCCAAGACGGATCAATATCATTAAACTTTGAAATTTCTTCTTCATAAGAAACATCATGTTTTTTTAAAATTTCCTTGACTTCTTCATAAGTAGAATTAAGTTTAAAAATTCCTGTGCCTTGATATGGGATAATTGGAGTTGTTAAATCAATCATTTACACTACTACCAATTGTAGTCAAAAAAAATCATCACGTTCAAGTGCAGGAATGAAGATTGAAATTATTGTGATTTGATGAGTTTTTCTGTGATAATTCAACCAGTACCCTTCAGTTGATTCATAATCTTCTTCCCAATCATTGTAAGTAAGTTTTTTATCAATTTTTTTAGCCTCTTCAATCGTCATACCTATGTGTATTCCATTAGGAAGTGCACCTTCAAAGTCTTCACATAAAGTGATTTTAAAAAGTCTATCTTTAGCAAAGAAAAGCCCTATTGCTTCATATTCTCCGCCGTCTTTATAAATTCCGATGATATTCCATTGAGGATCAATATCATTTGGTTTGCTGATTTCCTCGTCATATGGAATATTTTGCTTTTTCAAGTAATTTTTGATTTTGTCATATGATTCATTTAGTTTGAAAATTCCAGTTCCGTTATACGGGATAATTGGAGTTGTCAAATCAATCATTATCATCTCTCCTAAAAATTAATTTTGCTTTTTCGTTGCCACTCGTTTCATAATCTTCACGTTTACTGTCAATAATTTTAATTTTGCCTTCATCTGAAGTGCTTATTTTAACATAGGGAACTTTTCCGTGTCGCCTACTTCCGTCTGGCGAAACTTGCACTTGTTTAATATTACGTTCTTTTGAAGGATTAATTATCTCGATTATTTGAACGGTTGAGCCTTTTTCTTTACGCTTTGATTCACGAATATTTAATTCATAGCCATTTGCCTTGAGTAAATCAGCAATTTGATCAACAGTTTTGCCCATAAATTCTTCTCTATGTGCTGCTATTCCTTCAAATGTTACGTGACCATTATCAAAGAGTGCCGAAGGTGAGCCGCTACTTGCTTTTTTAGTTCCACTTGTTCCT